>JACOTG010000217.1 GCA_016178505.1 Planctomycetota bacterium | reverse complement strand
CTAAGAGCTTCATCGTCGGCGAGTGGATGGGGCCTGGCGCCGTGCGTCAGTCCTTCACAATTCTCAGCTAAGAGCTCCATCGTCGGCGAGTGGATGGGGCCTGGCGCCGTGCGGCAGTCCTTCACAATTCTCAGCTAAGAGCTATTCTAGGCGGCCACGTTTTTCCGATATGAACCGAAACGAGACGCCATGAAAACCGAACCACTGGAGACCGCGCCGCGAGAGCGCTTGCAGAAAGTGCTGGCGCGCGCCGGTGTCGCCTCCCGCCGACACAGCGAGGAGCTGATTGCAGAAGGGCGAGTGCAGGTCAACGGGCGCGTCGTGCGCGAGCTCGGCTTCACCGTCGATCCCGCGAGCGCGCGAATCTTCGTCGACGGCGAGGCGATTCGCCCCGAACGGCGAGTCTACGTCCTCCTCTACAAGCCCCGCGGGGTCGTCTGCACGAACTTCTCGGGTGAAACGAAGCCGCGCGCCATCGACGTCGTCGCGGGCGTTCGCGAGCGCCTGTTCACCGTGGGCCGCCTCGACGAGCACTCGGATGGGCTCGTCATCCTGACCAACGACGGCGCGTTCGCGAACCGAATCGCTCACCCACGCTACGAAGTGCCGAAGACGTACCTCGCCCGCGTGGCGGGACCGATCTCCGACCAGGAGCTCGCTCGGATGCTCAAGGGAGTCTGGCTTGCCGAGGGAAAGACCGTCGCTGAATCGGTCGAGGTCGTGAAACGCGGACGCGACGAAACCATGGTGCGCATCACTCTCTGCGAAGGCCGCAATCGAGAGATCCGACGAGTCCTCGCGAAACTCGGGCACAAAGTAACGCGCCTGAGGCGAATTCGGATCGGCTCGCTCACGCTTCGAGGTCTGTCGGCGGGGCAGTGGCGATACCTGGCCAAGCCGGAGGTTTCCGCGCTGCTGCACGCTCGCGAGATCGCCGCGCGCCCTCGCCGTCCCCGCGCTGCGCATGGCCGAAAATCCTGATCGCCCGCTCCAGGGCGGCGCGAACCCGAAGGAGATCCCCATGAACCTCCGCCCGACGGCTGTTTCCCTTGCGATTTCCGCGGGGCTCGCGTCCTGTGCGTCGCATCATCCGACCGCCGACGGGATCGGCAAGCCCGCCGTCCCGGCACTCGCCGACGTCCGTGCGACGCGCGTCGATCCGAAGACCGGAATCGGCGAGACCCTCTTCCCGAACGGACTTCGCTTGCTCACGCGCGAGCGCCGCGACCTCCCCGTCGTCACGACGATCGTTGCGTATCGCGTGGGCTCCGTGAACGAGCTCAAGGGGTACACGGGGATCTCGCACTTCATCGAGCACATGATGTTCAAGGGGACGGCGCGCTTGAAGAAGGGGGACATCGACGAGATCACGCAACGAAACGGCGGTCAGAACAACGCCTTCACCACCTACGACTACACGGCCTACTGGTTCTCGATGCCTGCCGATCGGCTCGACGCCGTGCTGGAAGTCGAAGCGGACCGAATGCGGAACTGCTCGTTCGACGCCCACGAGCTGGACGCCGAGCGCGGCCCGATCCTCTCCGAGCTGGAGGGGGGGCTCGACGTCCCGGGCGGGTTGCTCGAGCAGGAGGTGGACGCCGCGGCGTTCGTGCAGCATCCGTATCACCACCCCGTCATCGGTTGGCAAGAGGACGTCGAACATGTGTCGCGCGAGGAGGTCGTCGCGCACTACGACCGGTACTATCGCCCCAACAACACGACACTGTGCGTCGTCGGCGACTTCGACACGCCGGTGCTCGTCGCGAAGATCGACCGCCTTTTCGGTTCGATCGCACGTGGGCCAGACATTCCGGAAATCTGGTCCAAGGAGCCGCCGATGCACGGCGAGAAGCGCATCGTCGTGCGCGACAAGACCGAGGTGCCGCGGCTCATGATGCGCTATCGCACGTGCGCGTTCTCGCATCCCGACCAAATCGCGCTCGACGTGCTCGAGGAGGTGCTGTCGACCGGAAAGAGCTCGCGACTCTACCGTCGACTGCTCGAGAGGGACCGTTCGGTGACCGGCGTCTCGGCGACGAGCGATGCGCGACGGCTCGACGGGCTCCTTTCGATCGAGGCGGATCTTGCGCTCGGCGCGTCTCTCGATTCGGTCGAGCAGGCGATCGACGAAGAGCTCGACGCACTTTGCGAGCATCCCGTCTCGGCGGGGGAGCTGACGAAGGCAAAGAACTCGCTGCGCGCCGACTTCGTCTTCAACGGCGAAAGCGCCACCGACGAGGCGAATCGGATCGTCGATTGGCAGATGCTCGGCAGCCTAGACGCCCTCGCCGGCTATCTCGACGCCATCGATCGCGTCACCGTCGAAGACATTCAGCGAGTCGCATCCTCCTACCTCACGAAAGAGCACCGCGTCGTCGGCTGGTCGCTGCCTGAAGACGACGACGAAGGAGAAACGGAAGGCTCGGACACGGCGCCGCACGCCGGCGGTCCTCCGACCGATCCCGACTCTGGTCATTCGCCCAAGCGTCGCGCGCGCTCGGCCACGGCCCGCGTCGCCGGGACTCCCGCGACGATCGACGCGCTCCCCGTGAAGCGCACGGTTCTGCCGAACGGGCTCGTGCTTCTGCTGCTCCCGCGTCCGGGACCCGCATCGATCGCGCTGGACCTCGAAGTCGACGCCGGACATCGATTCGATCCGCCCGGGAAGGAAGGACTCAGCGAGCTGACCGGGCGACTGCTCGAGGAAGGCACCCTCTCGCGCACCGGCGAGGAAATCGCCGAGGCCATCGACTCCGTCGGCGGAACGCTCGAGTCGGGCAACGACGGCGTCGCCGTGCACGTTCTGTCGCGGGACGTCGGGCTCGCGCTCGATCTCCTGGCGGATGTGGCGATGCATCCGCGGTTCGCCGCGGACGATGTAGAAAAGGTGCGCGCGCGGATGCTGAGTGAGATCGTCGCCGACCGCGACGACCCGGAAACGCTCGGAGCGAACGCCTTCCGGGAGATCGTCTACGGAGATCATCCATACCACACGCCGGAGAAGGGGACCGAAGCGACGGTCAAGACCCTGACGCGCGATGAGATCGCGGCGTTTCATCGGCGGACGTTCGTCGCCAACCGCTCGATCCTGGCGATCACCGGCGACTTCGATCCCGCAGAGATCGAGCGGCGAGTGACCGAAGTCCTCGGGGGCTGGCAACGCAGCGACGAGCCGGCGTCGGCGATCGCGGAAGCGAAGCCGCAGACTTCGCCGGTCGAGAAGCACATCGCGTTCGCGGGACGACAAGCACACGTTTTCCTCGGGCACCTCGGCGTGCGTCGCAACGATCCCGACTACATTCCGCTCGTCGTCCTCGACAACGTGCTCGGCACCGCTGCGGGCTTCACGGCGCGGCTGCCTCACAAGCTGCGCGACGAAGAGGGGCTCGCGTACACGGTCTTCGCGAACGTGACGTCCTCCGCCGGCCTCGAGCCCGGCCTCTTCACGGCGTACATCGGCACGAGCCCGGAAAACGTGACGCGCGCGACGGCGGAGATGCGAGCGGAGATCGAGCGCATTCGCGAGGAGCCGATCACGTCGAGCGAGCTCGCCAACGTGAAGGACTACCTCCTCGGGAGCTTCGTCTTTCGCCTCGAGACTCGCGCAGCGCTGGCGTCGTTCCTCGTCGGGATCGAGCGCTACGGCCTCGGGTTCGATTACCCGAAGAAATTCCGCGAGGCGATTCGAGCGGTCACCGTGGACGACGTTCGCCGCGTGGCACGCGAACACTTGCGACCCGAGAGCATGACGCTCGTGATCGTCGGAGAACCCGAGACGGCAAAGCCGAAGAAGAACAGTAGGTAGGTTCACATGACGCCCGCCGAGGCCATCGCGCGCGTCGTCGACCGTCGCGACTTGAGCGCGGCGGACGCGGAGTCCGTTCTCGTGGCAATCATGGGCGGAGAGGCGACGCCCGCGCAAATCGGCGCGCTCCTCGTGGCGCTGCGGATGAAGGGCGAGACGATCGACGAGGTCGAGGGTTTTGCGCGCGCGATGCGTTCGCTAGCCATGCCGGCGGCCGGCATTCCAGAAGGACCGCTGCTCGACACCTGCGGCACGGGCGGCGATGGCCTCGGCACGTTCAACGTGTCGACGGCAGCCGCTTTCGTCGCGGCGGGCGCCGGGGCGCGCGTCGCCAAGCACGGCAACCGTGCGTCGTCGAGCCGCTCGGGGAGCGCGGACTGCCTCGCGGCCCTCGGCGTCGACGTCGAGGCGGCAGCGGGTCGAGTTGCGCGATCGCTCGACGAGGCGTCGATCGCTTTTCTCTTCGCACCCGCGTTCCACTCGGCGCTGCGGTTCGCGGCGGCGCCGCGTCGCGAGATTGGCATCCGCTCGGTGATGAACCTGATCGGTCCGCTGACGAATCCGGCCGGCGCGTCGCACCAGCTCGTCGGCATCTACCGCGCGGATCTCCTCGATACGGTAGCGCACGTCCTCGCGCACCTCGGGGCACGGCGCGCGATCGTCGTCGCGGCGCGCGACGGCATGGACGAAGTGTCGACGATTGCCGTCACCGACGCCGTGGAGTGGGACGGACACGAATTCCGCCGCCACGCCTTCGATCCGCGCGCGCTGGGTTTTCCGATGCCGAATCGCGACGCGTTGCTGGCGGACTCGCCTCGTGAGAGCGCGGGCATCGTGCGTCGAGTACTCGAGGGCGAGCGCGGGGCGCCGCGCGACCTCGTCGTCCTCAACGCGGCCGTGGCCCTGATCGCAGCCGGCCGCGCGACCGATGTCCCATCGGCCATCGAAGCGGCCGTGACTGCGCTCGATTCGGGGCGAGCGATGGAGTGTCTCGAGAGGCTTCGACGGATCGCGCCGATCGTCGTCGGATGAGCGATGCCGTGTCTCGACCGGCGTCCGTGCACCGCACCCATCGCCGGCGGAAGAGAGATGAGAAAGGGGAGGTCGTGAAGCGCTTTGCCGTCGAATGGTCGTTCGTCCACGCGTTCTGGAGTTGCGTCGGACTCGCGGCGCTGATCGGATGCGGAGGGGGAACCCGCGGGCCATTGTCGAAGATTGCGTCGAAACCGGACGCCGTGCTCTTGCGCGTGAACGGCGAGGCAATCACCCGCGCTGACCTCGACCTCTCGGTCGGGTACCTGCGCAGCTATCTCCCGGGCGACTCGCGCGACGACCAGCTCGTGATGAGCGCACTCCAAGACGACCTTCTTCCGACGACCGCCATTCGCGGAGCGTTCAAGGACCGCATCCCGCCGCTACTCGAAAAGGCGAAAGCCGCGCGAGCGCGAATCCTCGGCGGCGAAGATTTCGCCGCGATCGCGAGGGCAGAGTCGGACGACAAGCTCACGAAGGCGGCGGGCGGCGACATGGGTCGGAAGCAACGCGGAGACCTGGTTGCACCGCTCGCGCGCGTCGCATTCACGATGAAAGAAGGCGAGGTGAGCGAGCCGGTGCTGACGGTCTACGGCATCCACATCATCAAGCTCACGAAGTACTGGAAGGGAGCCACGCCGCTCGACGACGCCGTCGACGTGAGCCAAATCGATTATGCGTTCGGCTCGGGCTTGCAGGGACGCCTGGCTTGGGAAAAGGTGCTCGCCGACGCCGCGGGCAAGATCGAAGTCGTCGACCCGGCGATGGCCGATCTCATCCCGGGGAAATTCAAGGCCAAGCCGGCACCGAAGCCGACGGAGACGCCGACGGAGCAGCCGAAGTAGCACGATGGCTGAGACCGAAGACCTCGCCACCCCAGCCGACGGCGCGCATGCGCTCGAGGCGGTGCCGCCGCGCTTCGAGATCGGACCGTACCGGCCGGGCGACGAGGCGAGCATCCGCAGGCTCTTCAAGAAGGTCTTCGGCAAGGAGAAGACGCGCGAACATTGGCGCTGGGAGTTCCTCGAGAACCCCGCGGGCACTCACATTTTCCTCGCCCGCGACGAACGTGGCGAAGTGGTTGGGCAATTCGCGAGCACGCCGCTTCGGATGAAGATCGGCGACGAAGAGCACACCTTCGCGATGATGGTCGACAACATGACCGACCCCGACTGCCGCCAGGGTCTGCGGAAGCCGGGGCTCTTCGCGAGCATCGTCTACGCCTACGTCCAGCATTTCGGTCGCGTCGAGCACGAGGCGCTCGGATTCGGCCTTCCCAATCCACCGGCTTACCGCATCGGCAAGCGGCTACTCGGCTACTCGCACATACAGGACGTCGTCGTGCACGTGAAGGAGCTCGAGCCCGCGCCGCCACGCCTCGCGCTCCCGGACTCGCTCGAGATCACCGTCTCGGAATCGCCGGAGCCCGATCACGATCACCTGTGGGAGCGAGCACGAAAGCGCTTTCCGCTGGTCGCCATCCGCGACCGCCGCTACTTGCTCTGGCGATACACGCACTGTCCCGTCGCAACCTACGCGTTCGTCAGCGCGCGGCGTTACCGCGAGCTCCGAGCCCTCGTCGTCTTCAAGCCCTCCTATATCGAGCACGACGCCGCGAGCGTCGTGGATTTCGTGTGGGCGGGCGACGACGTCGAAGCGCTTCGCTCCGTGCTGCTGCATGCCGAGACGCTCGCGCGACTCGCGCGACGTCCGCGCATCGAGGTGATGCTGCCGATCTATGCCGCGGAACTGGACGTGCTGCGATCGCTCGGCTACCGCACTGAGCCGTCGGGCTTCGTGCTCGTCGGCCGCACCTACCACCCGCCGCTGACGCTCGATTGGGTTCGCGAGCGATGGTGGTACACGTTCGGCGACTTCGACCTGGTGTGATTCGGCGGGCTATTGCGGCGGCTGATAGGGATCCGCGCCGGGGATGTCCGTTCCCGTCAGCGCCACGTACGCACGTTGAAGAAGCTGGACGGCGTAGGCGAGGTTGTGACTGCCCTTGCTCTTGTCGTTCTCGACGAAATAGACGTCGTAGATCGCGCGCAGCGTCTCCTCGCTGAATCCGTTCGCACGATTCACGTTCACCGTCGATCCCATGAACGCGAAATGGAGATCGGCATCCAGCTCGAGGCGCGGGTCGTGATCGAGCACGGCGAATCGAACGACGTCGACGAGGCCGAGGACCTCGCTGTCCACGGAATCGATCGAGCCGCTGCCGTCGTAGTCGCCGCGTGCCATCGGGTAGAAGCCGAACGATCCGTCGATGACCGTCGGCTCGCTGCCAGTGTGGCACGGGACGCACGTCGCCACCTTGGGCTCGAAGCGATGGTCCGTTCGCTCGCGGAAACGCGCCGTGTTGCCGCTCGAGTCCGCGACGTGGCACATCGCGCAGGACTCGTACACCGGGTCCGTGAAGATCGTGTGGCCGGAGTCGAGATAATCCTCGCCGGCGGCTTCGGCACCGCCCGTGCCCGACAGCATCTCGATCTGCGCATGGCGCACGATCCCGCCGCTATTCGCGAAGGCCGCGAACGAGTCGCTCGCCGTGTGGCACTTCGCGCACAGATCGCGGCCGGGGAATCGCAAGTTGTTCGTTCCGGGCGCGCTCGCGCGGCTCCCCGGAGCGGTGCCGTGGCACGCCTGGCACGTGATCCCTTCGTGCCTGCCGATCGACTGTTCGACCAGGGTCGTCGCGAGCTTCGCGTCGAGCAGCTGACTCGGGACGTCGACCTGCGTGCGCACGAAGCCTTCCGTCGTGTGACACTCGGCACAAAACCGTCCGCCGCCCGTCTGAGCCGTTTCGCTCGCGAGCGGCGTCGCGCCATGAAAGTTCATGTCTTGATCGTCGGCGTCCTGCGCCCACTCGACGATGTTCATCCAGCCGGGATCGTTCGGGAGGGTCGACAGGGGATGGCAGCCGGTCGCCGAGCACGAGTTGGTGACGCCAGGCTTCATCACGGTCCCCGTGTTCGGATCGAGGACGCTCGTGTCGAACGAGACGTTCGGATGGACCGGGTTGACCGTGTGGCCGTGCAGGTCGCCTTCGACGAACCCCGCGGCGTCCAACTTCGTCTGTGCGGACGTCGCCGTGAACGGCATGTGGCAGTCGAGGCAGCGCCCGACGTGAGTCGGCCCGTCGGGATCGATTGCCGCAGGCCCCGACACCGGCATGCCGACGTTCGCGAGATGCTGCACGATCGCGTCGCGCACCGACGCGTTCAATCCGCTTCGAGCGATCTCGTGGACGTCGTCGTCGGAGACGGTCCTCCAATCTCGCCGCGCCGTCACCCCGTGATGGCACGCGAGGCACAACGTGTCGTCGTTGGACCGTGTCCGGTAAGCCACACCGAGATAGGTGACGGTCTCCCGAATCTGATGGACCTGCGTGCGGCGATGCGGGTCGTGGCAGTCGAAGCACGTCGGCGCGCCGGCGTGAGTGGAACCGTGCGGCCCGTTTTCCTTGTCGGTCAGGTGCTGATAGTTCGATCGACTCGTGACGAACTGGCCGGTCTCGGCGTTTCGTCCCCAGTAGTCTTCGGCGTTCGACGATGGTGTGAAGAAGTCGGACAAGACGTTGCCCGCTTCGAAGCCTCCGCGGGCGGCGCTCCACGGAAAACCGAGAGGAGTCGTCGCGCCAAGCAGAGGATCGCCGGTGCCGCGCACGTGACAGCGGCCGCACGTTTCGTCGGCGCGAGCGATGCCGGCCGAGGTGCCGTCGACGAGCCCTCGCGGGTTCACGATGCCGCCGAATCCGCCGGCCCGCGCCACGTGCGTCGCGCCGGGTCCGTGGCACGATTCACAGCCGTTCGACAGCTCACGATATCCGGCGACGACTTCGCTCGTCGCCAGGTCGACGTCGAGCTCGAGGCCGAGGTGGTGGCAGCCCGAACAGCGCTGCTCGAACGACGCCGTCTTGTCGATCGCTCCGGCCACGGTCGCCGGGTCGCTGAACTTCGGTTGGTTCGCGGCGTCGTACCAGTCCTCGGTGCGGTACCCGACCCACGTGCGGCTCGTCTCGTTCCATTGGATCGGCAGGACGTAGTGACTCTGCCCGATGCGCGTCACGTAGACTTGCTTCCACGCGCCATTGCCGCCATACGTTCGCTCGACGTCGTACGTCACGGCTCCGATCGCGACTCGAAGATGCGACGGATCGCCTCCGCGGATCGACAGTCTGGGTGCGCTCGCGCCGAACACTGCGAAGTCCGCGGCCGCCGCGAGGTCGAGCCCCGCCGCGAAATCGTCGATCCCGTCCTGATTCGAGTCCGCGACGATGGCACGACCCGTTGCGCCCGGCCGGTCGGTGCGTCGAAGCGACAGCTCGTGAAACGTGCCCATGTAGTCGTCGAAGATGGCTCGATGGCACGGTGCACACTCCAGCGATCCGACGTAACCGCTTCGCGCGACTCCCGCGGAGTCGCCCATCTCCACCGTTGGCGACGGCCCGGGGACGGGGCCGGTGCCGCCCGATCGATTGCAGGAGCACAGAGCGGAGGAGGCGATCACGAAGGCGGCGGCAAGCCGAGTGGGATCTTCGAATCGACGGAATGCGTGCGACATGGAAGCGGCGATCATAGAGACCTCGGAAATCGACGGCAAGGACGTCCCCGTGATATAAGCGGGCCCCGATGAAAACGGCAAGTCTGCTCGTCCTGATCGCTCTCGCCGTGCCGCTCGTCTCGTGCGCGACGACGTACCCGTACCAGTCGTCGCCCATTTACGTCGGGATCCCTCCGGACCTGGTATGGGACACGACGATCGAAGTCGTTCAGCGCGATTACCCGCTCGCAGTCATCAACCGCGGCAAGTGGACGTTCGAATCACGATGGTCGGAGTCGCTCCAGCCGATGCGATTCCAGGGCACTCGTTGGCGAGTGCAAGGCCAAGTTACGCGGGACGAAGACGGCAACCGCGTCGAGCTGCGAGTGATGAAGCAGCGCAACGAGAACATCGACACTCCGCTCGATTCGTCGGCGGCGCAATGGGGTCACGAGGAGCCGGATGAGATGTCGGCGCGCATCCTGCTCCAGCGAATCGAAGCGATCCTCCGGCCCTACGCCCGCGAGCGTCGCTCCCGCTGACACCCATGTGGACGCGACGGGCCCGCCCGACGCCCGGTCGCTTCTTCCACGTCTATCGGTGGCGACTCCTCACGAAGATCGTCGTCGGCGTCACCGCAATCATGATGATCGTGCTGATCGTCCTTTTCCCAACGGCGCTCGAGCGGCGGAAGATGGAGCTCGAGGAATACGTGTCCCGCGTCTTCGAGGTCGTGTGGCGCTCCGCCGACGTTCCCCAGGCCAAAGTCGAAAAGACCGACGATCCACAGGCCAAACTGAAAGACGCCAAAGACGCCAACGATCAGGTCGAGCGAATCGGCCGCCGGCTCGAGCGTGCGATGACCGCGGTATCGGCGAAGGGACCGTTCGAATCGTCGGGCGTCGAGGCGATGAATCCGCGCGTCGACATGTACTTGAGAGATCAGCTCGCCTACTCGACGGCGGAGCCGGTTTCCCCCGGAGTCGCCGCGCCGGAGTGGATCCTCGGCGACGTGCCTTCCGATCGGGGCATCGAGAACCCGAGCGAAGACGCCCGCGCCCTGCGGTTCGAGCGCGCGTTCGGCGCAAAGCTCGGGGATGCGAAGCTCGTCGCCGTTCTTTCGTTTCCTCGGAAGCGCATCGACGATGCCGCATGGAATCACACGGTGCGGTTGTTCTTCGTCGGAGTGGGCATCGTCGCGTGCATGGACATCGCGATCGTGCTCTACCTCTACATGGCGGTGCTGCTCCCGCTCCGCCGCATCACCGCCGCGAACGAAGCGCTCGCTCGCGGCAAGCTCGCGGGTTCCCACATCCCGGTTCGCGAGATCCCGCTCGACGAGATCGGCAACATCATGGCGACTCACAACCTCATGCTCACCGGCCTCGAGGACGTGCTGTCGCGACTCCGCCACGCGAAGCAGGACGCGGAAGAGAGTCGCGGCATGCTCCACCAGAACTACCTCGTGCTCGAGGAGATCAAGGAAGACCTCGAGGACAAGAACCGCCGCTTGCGAGAGCTCGACCGAATGAAGAGCGAATTCCTCGCGAACATGACGCACGAGCTGCGAACGCCGTTGACGTCGATCATCGGGTTCACCGACCTCACGCTGCGGACGCCGGGGACGTCGCTGTCCGATCCGTCCCGCCAGAACCTCCAACGTGTGAAGGAGAGCGCCGGAATCCTCCTGCAGATGATCAACGACCTGCTCGATCTCTCGAAGATCGAGTCCGGGAAGATGACGCTCGTCGTCGAACCGGTCGACATCGGCGAGCTCGCGCAAGAAATCGCGGACGTCGTGGACCCGCTCGCCAAGCAAAAGGGCCTCGCGCTCAGCGCGCGCATCGAGGGAAACCCCGCGGCGACGCGCATCGCCACCGATCGACTCAAGGTGAGGCAGATCGTGCTCAACCTCCTCGGCAATGCGATCAAGTTCACCGAAGCCGGCGCCGTCGAGGTGATCGTCCGACCCGTGGACGACGCCGTCGAGATCGCGGTGAGGGACACGGGGATCGGGATCGCTCCCGAGGACGTCCCCAAGATCTTCGAGGCGTTTCGCCAGCTCGACGGCTCGTCGACGAGAAAGCACGGCGGCACCGGCCTCGGGCTGTCGATCGTGAAGAAGCTCGCGAGCCTTCTCGGCGGCGAGGTCACGCTCGACAGCGCCCCCGGCAAGGGTTCCACGTTTCGCGTGCGGCTGCCCTCGCGGAGCGACACGACCGCCGTCTGAGGTTTGAGTTGGAATCCCGAGCCGGACGGCGAAGCGGGATGGCACGGCCCATTCGCGCGTGAGTTTGCGTGCGACTCTGCGGGCGCCCCGCGCGAGGACTCGACGAGCGCCGCGTGGCTCCTGGCGCGAATGGGCCGTGTCCCGACGGACGTTGGACTGCCGAGGGAGATCACAAGGCAACCTGTCACGGTTCCGGCGTCGATGGGGATCCCCAGCCAGACGGCGACGCGGGGCGACGCGGCCCATTCGCGCGTGAGTTTGCGTGCGACTCTGCGGGCGCCTCGCGCGAGGACTCGACGAGCGCCGCGTGGCTCCTGGCGCGAATGGGCCGTGTCCCGTCGGCCGTTGGAGTGCCGAGCGGGATCACACTCGAGTGGGTCCCGATCGGATGTGGATCGTGGTCAGGGCCGAGGCGCGACCGTACGCGCGTGCGAACGCGTCGGACTTCGCCGAACGGAGTACTTGAAAATCGTGTAGATGATCTTCCAGCCCGCACGAAACGTCCCGCTCATCGTCCCCGAGATCTTCGAGACTCCCACGCGCTTGCGGTAGCGCACGGGCACCTCGCGGATGCGAAGGCCACGGCGAATCGCCTTGATCTGCATCTCGACGTTCCAGCCGAAATTGGTGTCGACCAATCCCAGTTCGAGCAGCGATTCGTATCGCATCGCGCGAAACGGGCCGAGATCGCTGAAGCGGTGCCCGTAGAGGATCGCGAGGAGCGTCGCGGACAGCCAGTTCCCGAATCGGACTTGTGGGGGGAGCGAGCCTCGTTCCGCGCCTCCCGTCGTCCGCGTGCCGATGATGAAGTCG
This sequence comes from Planctomycetota bacterium, assembly GCA_016178505.1. Taxonomy (GTDB): domain Bacteria; phylum Planctomycetota; class JACOTG01; order JACOTG01; family JACOTG01; genus JACOTG01. The sequence continues at coordinate 8,422 of JACOTG010000217.1, read as the reverse complement.
GCCTCGCCGGAGACGATCGGAGCGACGATCCGGCGCATGTCCTCGGGGTAATCGCTGTAGTCGGCGTCGAGGAACACGACGACGTCGGGCGGAGGAAGGCTCGACTCGGCGATCGCGGCGAGCCCGCGCAGGCATGCCGAGCCGTACCCTCGTCGCGCCTCGCGGACGACGCGCGCGCCACCTTCCGTCGCGACGTCTGCCGTGGCGTCTGTAGACGCGTTGTCCACGACGATCACCTCGTCGGCGATGTCGCGTGGGATGTCGCGGAGCACGAGTGGCAGCGACGACTCCTCGTTGAACGCGGGCATGATCACCGTGACTCGCCCGCCCTTCATGCCTGCTTCCCCATGGCTTGACCCGTTCGACGCGAGACGGATAGACTCGCCCTCAGTTGGCGACCGAGGAACCGAGGAGAATACCTTCGCGGAATGCGGAAATGCTCTCGAATCCGGGGATCGACTGTCCCGCACGGCCGGTTCTTGCGTTCTGGAACCTCGTCGGAGAATGGAAGTGAGCGGATCCGACGACGACAGGCACTCGCTCGAGCGCGTCCTCACGGCCGTGCGCCGCGGCGATCACGACGAGTTCGATCGATTGATGGGCGCGTATCGGCCGTTTCTCGCGGACGTCGTTCGAAACGGCATGGACGCGCGGCTCCGCTCGGTGCTCGAACCCGAGGATGTCATGCAGGACGTGATGCTCGCCGCATACCGTGGCATCGCCGATGCCGACTTCCGGAGCGCGTCTGCGTTCAGAGGCTGGCTCGAAACGCTCGCTCGGAATCGCCTCGTCGACCTCTTTCGCCGTCACTTCAAGACGCAACGGCGGGTCTCGAATGCCGTGTCACTCGACGAGACGATCGCCGGATCGGGCGGCGCACACCGAGGCGATGCGATCGCGGCGAACGGTCCCGGTCCCACGACGATCGTCAGCCGGCGCGAGGCCGCGGAAGCGCTGGAGGCGGTGCTCGCGCACTGCAGGCCGAAGGATCGTGAGCTGATCCGGCTCGTCACCGTGGATCGTTTGCCCACGAGGGAAATCGCGGCACGACTTGGCAAGAAACCGGAAGCGGTGCGGAAGGCGCTCGCCAGGGCGCTCGACGCCTGCCGCGCCGCGATCCGGCGTTCGTCTTCACGGAACGGACGCGACCCGAGATGAGCCCCAAGAACCCGGAGATCGACCGCATCCTCCAGGAGTTCGTCGATCGGCGGGCGCTCGGCGAGTCACCCTCTCCCGAGGAATACGAGGCTCGATATCCGCACCTCGCGGAAGAGCTGCGCACGTACTTCGCGACTCTGGAGACGCTCGACCGTTGCGTCATCGGGCGGGGCGCGTCGCCGCCGAACGAGACCGTGCTCGGCGACTTTCGCATCGTGCGCGAACTCGGTCGCGGCGGGATGGGTGTCGTCTTCCTCGCGGAGCAAGTGTCGTTGCATCGCCTCGTGGCGCTGAAGCTCCTCGGCACGCCGTCGACGCAGCGGTACGAGACGGTCGAGCGTTTCCGCCGCGAGGCGGAGATCGCCGCGCGGCTCCATCACCCGAACCTCGTGAGCGTGTACGCGGTCGGCGAGCGGCAAGGCTACTGCTTCTTCGCGATGGAGTACGTCGAAGGCGTGACGCTGGCGCGGCTCCTTGCGCGGCTTCGCGAGTTTGGCGCGGAGCGCCTCGCCGACGTCGACGTCGCCGCGATCACCGCGGAGCTCGCGGGCGCACCGACAGCGGAGCCCGACGCGACGCCGACGCCGCCGCCCACGCCGACTCGACACTTCGGGTATTTCGGTACGGTCGCGCGCATCGTGGCCGAGCTGGCCGACGGCCTCGCGTATGCGCACGCTCGGGGCGTCATCCATCGCGACGTCAAGCCTTCGAACATCCTCCTCACGCGCGAGCTCGCCCCGCAGCTTGCCGACTTCGGCATCGCGCGCGACCTCGGGCAGAAGACGCTGTCGCTCACGGGCGATCTCGTGGGGACCCCGTACTACATGAGCCCGGAGCTCGCGATGGCGGGGCGCATCCCGGTCGATCACCGGACCGACGTCTACTCGCTCGGCGTGACGCTCTTCGAGATGCTCGCGCTTGCGGTGCCGTTCCCGGGCTCGTCATCGGCCGAGGTGCTGCGGAAGATCCTGCTCGAGCCGACGCCTTCGCCGCGGCGGTTCAATTCGCGAGTGCCGCGCGATCTCCAAGTGATCGCGCTGAAGGCGATGGAGAAAGATCCGGGCCACCGCTACGCCAACGCGAACGAAATGGCGGAGGACTTGCGCCGCTTCCTCCGGTTCGAACCGATTCTCGCGCGCACGCCGGGTCCCGTCGTGATCGCGGCGCGGTTCCTCAAGCGCCATCGTGTCGGTGTCGCGACGACCGTCGCACTGCTCATCAGTGCGAGCACGACGGGCGCGTACGTCGTCTCGAAGATCAAGGCCGCGCGGCTGGAGACGAGGATCGAAGAGGCACGCGATCTCACGAAGCAGGGCACCCCGGAATCGCCCTGGCCGTGGCTGCGCGCCGAGATTCTCTGGCGGTCGATCCTGGATGACACGGGAGGAACGCTCGCGGAAGCGTCCGTTGCCCTCGATGCGGTGACACGCGACATCCGGATCGCCAAGGAACGGTTCGTCGAACGTGGAACGGCACTTCTCGCCGGACCGGGAAATCTGCCGACGAACCACCTGTACGCCGGCCGAGCGTTCGATTCCGCGCTTCGACTGCTCGGCGACGATCCAGTGGGAAACGAAGCCGCGAACATCCGAAGTCATCGCGATGCCGCGTGGGGATTTCGCTCGGTCACGATCACTTCGAACCCGCCTGGCGCGCCGGTCGACGTTCATCCGATCGACGACGCGACCGGCGACATCCTGTTCGGTCTGAGCATCTCGCGCGAGTCGAGCAACGTCTGGATGCTGCACGACGGATCCTACTGGATCGTCGTCGGTGACACGCCGGCGAGCTTCGCCGAGTACGAGTGGATCGTGTCGAGCGACCCCCCATCGTGGACGCTCGAAGCGCGACTGCGGCGAACCGACGACGTGGTGCAAGGAATGATCGCGGTCCCGGCAGGCCAGTATCGCGTCGGCATGCCGGTCGAGGAACCGAACGTGCCGCAGTGCGAGCTGCCGGTGACGGACGTCAGCGTCCCCGCGTTCTACATCGACCGCACCGAGGTCTCGAACGAGGAGTACGCGCGGTTCGTCCGAGAGACCGGCCACGCTGCCCCGAAGAGTTTCGAGAACGGCCAGCCGCAGAACGGAACCGAGCGCAAGCCAGTCGTGAACGTGACGTGGTTCGACGCGTGTGCCTATGCCCAGTGGGCGGGGAAGCGACTCCCGACCGAGATCGAGTGGGAGATCACCGCGCGCGGACCGGCGGGATTCGTCTATCCGTACGGCAACGATTACCGTCGCGGCGTCGCGAACGTTCTCGACGGCGACGTCGCCGAGGCCGGCCACGAGCTCGTCGACGTGGACGCGATGCCCGAATCCGCAAGCCGTCCGTTCGGCGCCGTCAACATGGTCGGAAACGCGGACGAGTGGGTGCGCGATCCGTGGCGTCCGCGACCCGGAACGGAATCGACGACACTTGCCAACGTGGGTCAACGCACCCTCCGCGGCGGGTCGTTTCAGTATCCGAAGCGTGGGGAATGGTGCACCGGCGCCTGGCGCCGGCCGTGGTTCCCGAAGATGTCTTCGGCCGCCACGGGATTTCGATGCGCGAAGAGCGTGCGTCCGTGAGCCCGGCGCAAAGCTCCAATCGATCTGGGCTCTGAAAGGGAAGGGAGCACATGCACGAGAAACCGAAAGCGCCAGCGAGGCTGAAGCGGACACGGCACACGCCGATTCGCTCGCAACGAGGTCACTCGACGACGACGACCCTGCTCATCGTTCCGCGTGAGTTCTGGCTGCGAATCTCGCGGCCCCATCTCACGGCGATCCAACACCACCTTCTCCGACAGCTCCAATCGCTGGGCGGACCTCAACGACGCGTCAATGCAAGCACGCACATTGCGCTCAGCGTGACGGCTCCCGTGAAGGGGCCGGTTTGCGAGTGGACGGGCAAGGTCGAATACCGAATGGAGACCGTCAACGGCAAGACACAACTGTGCGCGTGCTACGAGATGAAGTGCTCGGACGGTACGATCGAGTGGGATTGCTATCCGGTCGACGGCATGTCGACCACGGACGCCACCGCACCGGCGATCGCTCCGCCGCCGACTCGCTGGGTCGACAACGGAGAGGCGCATCCACTCTAGGTGGAATGAGGCGGGCGTCGGGGCGGCGACGCCCGCGGGGATCCAATCGAAGGCGCTGGCGAAACTTCCGAGCGAGAGGACTCTTGCATCGGCAAAGAGCGCGGCTATAATCGGCGGCACTCAATGGGCGTTTTGGCCCCTTACTCCTTCTCCTCAAATTGATTCTCGAGGCTCCGTGAAGGAGTTTTCCATTCTCCGGTCGAGGTACCTCCAGGCACATGGCAGACAAACACCGCCATCAGCGGCCACACCCGCGTAACAACTCGAATCCCAACCCGAACCAGCGCCCGAACCCAAATCCCAATCAGCCTGGCCAGCAACAGCAGCAGCAAGGGCAGCGCCACGGACCAAAAGGCGGCGGAGGCCATCATTGGCATCGCCGGCCTCACGGGCACGGGCGACCGCAGGGCGGCCCTCCGCAGGGCCAGCCCAATCTCGGACCGGGCGAACCGCAGGATCTCCGCAACATCAACACGGCCACGCTCGAGAAACTCGACGGCGTGATCGAGGTGTTGCCGGAAGGCTACGGCTTCCTGCGATCTCGAAAACGCAACTACCTGCCGGGGCCCGAGGACATCTACGTTCCGACGAGCCTCGTTCGGCGCGTGGGAATGCGACCGGGAACGCTCATCACCGGAGGGGTCTCGCCTCCGCGCAAAGACGGACAGAAGCCGATGCTCGCGACCGTCGACTCCCTCGACGGCATGACCGTCGAGGACTATCAGAAGCTCCCGAATTTCGCCGATCTCATCTCCCTCGATCCCGTCGAGAGGATTCGCCTCGAGACGCCCGACGGTGATCTTTCGATGCGCGTCATGGACCTCTTCACGCCGATCGGGAAGGGCCAGCGCGGACTCATCGTGTCGCCGCCGCGATCCGGAAAGACCATGCTCCTCCAGAAGATCGCGAACTCGATCACGACGAATCATCCCGAGATCTACCTCATGGTGCTGCTCATCAACGAGCGCCCTGAAGAGGTCACCGACATGCGGCGAACGGTGAAGGGCGAGGTGATCTCGTCTTCGCTCGACGAGCTGTCGGAAAACCACGTCAAGGTCGGCGAGGTCGTGCAAGAGCGCGCCAAGCGCCTGGTCGAGATGGGGAAGGACGTCGTCATCCTCCTCGATTCCCTGACGCGGCTCGGCCGCGCGCACAACATCGAGCAGCAGCACTCGGGCCGCACGCTCTCGGGTGGCCTCGACGCCCGCAGCCTCGAGAAGCCGAAGCAGTTCTTCGGCTCGGCGCGCAAGGCGGAGAACGCCGGAAGCCTCACGATCATCGCGTCGGCCCTCATCGACACGGGTTCGCGCATGGACCAGGTGATCTTCGAGGAGTTCAAGGGCACGGGCAACATGGAGCTGGTGCTCTCGCGCGAGCTCGCCGAGCGCCGAATCTTCCCCGCGATCGACCTCAACGCCTCCGGCACGCGCAAGGAAGAGAAGCTCCTCGAGGCCGACACGCTGTCGAAGGTCTATCTGCTCCGGCGCGTGCTCGCGAAGATGAAGCCCGTCGAAGCCATGGAGCTCCTGCTCGACAAGATGGGGCGCACGAAGTCGAACAAGGACTTCTTGAAGCTGCTCGTCGCGAGCCGCATGGAGTAGGCGTTGCCGAGCGGTCGCGGGCCGCTCTTCATCTCACGCCTTGGCGGATCTTTTTCTGTCATCCCGCTCGGCAGTCCAACGTCGTGCGGGACACGGCCCATTCGCGCCAGAGGCGCCACGGCGTTCGGGGAACCTCGCGCGGGGCGCCCGCAGAGTCGCACGGAGACCCACGCGCGAATGGGCCGATTGGCTTTGCTCGCCGTCTGGCGTTGAATCCCATTCGAGTCCGGAGTCGTCAGACCTTCTCTTGTGAAATCGCTCGGCAGTCCAACGGCCGACGGGCCATGGCCCATTCGCGGCAGTAGCGATGCGGCGCTCCCAGAGTCCACGAGCGGGCCGCCCGCAGAGTCGCACGGAGACCCACGCGCGATTGGGCCCAGTGGCGTTGAGTCGCCGTCTGGCTGGGAATCTCAATCGAGTCCGGATTCGTCTGGTCTTTTTCTGTGATCTGGCTCGGCAGTCCAACGTCGCGCGGGACACGGCCCATTCGCGCCAGAAGCCGTGTGGCGCTCGTCGAGTCCTCGCGCGAGGCGCCCGCAGAGTCGCACGGAGGCCCACGCGCGAATGGGCCGTGTGGCAGTCGCCGTCTGGCCGAGAATTCCAATCGAGTCCCAACGTGCATTTGTCGCTGAGTGCGATCAAGTCGCCATAGGGATCTCGTGGTCGTACCACGCCTCTGGACTGTTTATGGCTAGTCGCGCTTCGGCGTGGAGCCGCAGATCACGAAAGAGCGATCGGGCACGTTCTTGCACTACCTGAAGGAGCGGCTCCAAAGCGGGCCAGATGGCACTGTCGACGGGACTGTCGCCGCCGGCAATCTGCATGGGTGCGTTCTCGGGGGCAAACGACCGGTGCTTTACGGTGGCGATCTCACGGAAACGAAAGTCCGCCGGGTTCTCGTTGCGCCCCTCGACTGGTAAGAAGAGAGCCGCCTGCTCCGTGTCGCCCTCGGCCATGTACTCGTCGTAGTACTTCTTGTTCCACTCGTTCGACTGCCGAACGTGCTCGACCGAGTTTTCCTGTGTGTCGAAGCTCACCGTGCTGACCGCCGAGTTCGGATCCGTCCAAATACTGACCGTGTAGACCTCGGTGTCTGGCGACTCGGTGATCAGGTTCCGCTTCGCATCGGCGAGTAACGTGTCCATTTCCTCGAGATAAAGTCGCCGTTTGATCATCATGTTTCTAAGCGATCCTTTTCCTTGCTAAGTCTATCGAAGGCTTCACGAGCAAACTATTGGATCGTCGACTGTGATCCCGCCCGGCAGTCCAACGTCGTGCGGGACACGGCCCATTCGCGCCAGAAGAGATGCGGCGCTCGGAGAGCCCGCGCGCGAGGCGCGCGCAAAGTCGCACGCAAACCGACGCGCGAATGGGCCGTGTGGCGTCGAGTCGCCGTCTGGCTAGAGATTCCAAACGAGTCCGGAGTCGTTCGATCTGCCGCGGTGATCCCGCTCGGCAGTCCAACGTCGTGCGGGACACGGCCCATTCGCGCCAGAGACCGTGCGGCCCTCGTCGAGCCCTCGCGCGAGGCGCCCGCAGAGTCGCACGGAGCCCCACGCGCGAATGGGCCGTGTCGCGTGCTTTCGCCGTCTGGCGTGAGATCCCAAGCGAATCCGGGCTCAGTGACCCTCGAGTTTTTTCTGCGCATCCCGGATCTGGGTGTTCTCGGGATCGAGCGCCCGTGCGCGACCGACGTAGTCCTTCGCCTGCTGCCACTCCTCCTGGTTCGCGTACACGAGCGCGAGGTTCAAGAGCACGTCCCATCGCGGCGGGCCGATCGCCTCGGCTTTCTTGAACGCCGATTCCGCGTCGGCCCACTCGCCCGCGTCGGCGAACGACTTGCCGAGATTGTTCAGGGCTTCGACGAAGTTTGGATGGAGTGCGAGTGCCTCGCGTAGTCGCGCTCGTTCTTCGTCGACGCGGTTGAGCCGCTCCTTCGACAGATACAGGGCGAGCCGGTAGCGGTACTCGACGTTGCCGCGCTCGATCTCGCACGCTTGCGCGAGCGATCGCGCCGCGACCTCGAGCGCCTCGCGCTCGCGCGTCTGCGCGTGACGTGCCCGGTCGGCGAGCCCGACCGTCATCGCCTGGCGCACGTCGTCGGCCGCCCGCTCGGCCGCGCGTTGCGATGCGAGCGCGGTGCGGTACCACCGATCGGCGACGAGGGGGCGAACCGAGAAGAGCACGAGGACCGCGAGGACGATCGCGGGCATGAGGATCGTCGTCCGTCGCGCGTGTCGAATGTCGAACGGGCGGCGAGGTCCGAGCCGTCCGGCCGCCGCCGCCGCGAAGACGAACGCGATCGACGCGGCCGGATTGTGGAAGGGGCTGCGAAACGCCGCGTTCACGAGCAAGGCGACCATGGCAATGGCGAGCCCGCCGATGAACGCGAGGTTCTCCGGAGCATGAGTCTTCTCGAACGCGCGAATCACGTCGCGAACGGCGGCGATCACGAAGAGGAGCAGCAGCGCGAGGCCCGGAATTCCCAGCTCGGCGGCCGCCTGCAAGTACTCGTTGTGCGCGTCGTCCCAGACTCGGTTGAGCCCCGAGAGCCTCATCTCGTCGGCCGAGCGGT
>JACOTG010000216.1 GCA_016178505.1 Planctomycetota bacterium | reverse complement strand
GGGGCTACTTGCGCGAGCTGCGGGCCGGCGCCGACTGATCGACGCCGGCCCACCCTTTATCCCCATCACCTCAAGTCCGCGTTCGCTCTCCGCCGATACCCCAACTCCAGCACTCCCGCGAGCCGGTCTCTCTGCGAAAGGACTCGACATGAATCTCGATGCGCTGCTGCGCGACGTCGTCAAACAATGCGGATCGGACATCCACTTCAAGGGCGGCAACCCGCCTATCGTTCGCGTGGACGGCGAGCTGCGTCGCCTCGACATGCCGATCCTGTCCAGCCAGGACTGCGAAGACATCCTCGACGAGATCCTCAACGACACGCAGAAAAAGCTTTTCGCGGAGCGCAAGGAGCTGGACCTGCCGTACCTCATCCCCGGCATCTCACGATTCCGCGTGAACGTGTCGCGTGAGCGCGGCCACGTGCGCGTCGTGTTCCGCTTGATTCCGATGAAGATCCCGACGATCGTCGAGCTGCAACTCCCGAAGGTGCTCGAGGAGATCTGCAAGAAGCAGTACGGACTCGTCCTCGTCACCGGCGCCACGGGAACCGGCAAGTCGACGACGCTCGCAGCGATGGTCGACGAGATCAATCGCAAGAACGCGTCGCACATCGTCACGATCGAGGACCCGATCGAGTTCATCCACGACGACCAGGTCGGCATCGTGACGCAGCGCCAGATCGGCGTCGACACCGAGTCGTTCGCTTCGGCACTGCGCACCGTGCTGCGCCAGGATCCGGACGTGATCCTCGTCGGCGAGATGCGCGACGCGGAAACGGTCGAGGCCGCGATCATGGCGGCTGAGACCGGACACCTCGTCATGAGCACCATGCAGACCGGCGAAGCGGTCGAGAGCCTCCACCGAATCCTCGACTTCTTTCCCCGTGAGAAGCAGCACCTCGTTCGCACGCAGTTCGCGAATTCGCTGCGCGCGATCATCTCGCAGCGCCTCGTGCCTCGCAAAGAAGGCGTGGGTCGCGTCGCCGCGGTCGAGGTGCTCATCGCGACGAAGCTCATCCGCGAGTTCATCCTCGAAGACAAAGAGATGGGCAAGATCGTAAAGCTCATGGAAGAGGGCAAGGAGATCAACGGATCGCAGACGTTCGATCAGGCCCTCTATGATCTTTGGGAGGAAGGCATCATTTCGCAGCGAACGGCGCTCGAGTACGCCACGAGCCCGCAGGACCTGAGCCTTCGATTCCGCGGGTTCAAGGCCGGCAAAGAGGTTCGGTCCGCCGCCGTCTAGATCCCGAGTCACGAAACCGCAAGATCCGTCGCCTCCGCTGATGCGGTGGTCACGCGCGGCCACGCAGAAGGTTGATGGAGGACGAGATGTCTCACACGGAATCACTGGAGATCTTCCGCGAGAAGATCTGCTTCCTCGTCAAGGACCGCGTCGTCATCGGCGAGCGTCAGATCCCGGATCCGGCCGGCGGTTCACCCCGAGCCTTCTTCACGTGCGAGCGAAGCTCCGAATGTGCGAAGCTCAAGCTGCCGTGCAAGATCCTCGACCAGGACCTCTCGCAGTATCCGTTCGAGGTGAAGTTCTCGCTGAAGCTCGATCCGCCGAAGGCCAGCGACCCAGCCAATCCGCTCCCCTGGAAGCGTCGCATGCGACCCCGCTGATCTCGGGCGAGAACGCTCAGTCTCACGCGCCGATGACTCGGAATCCCGACGCACGTGCGGCGGTCGCGAGTGCGATGTCGTGCGTCGCCATCGTGAGATCGGCGCCCGCGCGTTCCCGCCACAGGATCGCCGTGGCGAGATGAATCGCGTCGAGGGTTCCGAGAGCCGTCGGCAACGGTTGAGCCGCTCTCGAAAGCACGACTCTCGTGGGCTCTACCATTTCGACTTCTGCGAGAAGCCGAAACACCGCATCTCGCAACGCGGAGACTTGCGGGTCGGATACGTTTCCGAGTAGCCGAAACCGGTCCAGAGTTCGAAGACACTCGACTTCCACGAGAGCGCTCGCCACGACACCACTGAGCGCCTTCCACTCCTTCAATGCTCCGGATTGTCCGAGGACCCTTCTAAGGATGACGGACGAGTCGACGTACGCGATCATCGATCGCCCTGTCGCTCCTCGAGTAAGAGTTGAACGATGTCGACGTTCGTCTTGAAGGGACGCGGAAGACGGATCTTCGCGAACGGCGTCTCGCCGATCGGGCGACGTACGACGAGACCGGCAGCCTCGGGCTCGTAGGGAACGATTCGCGCGATGGGCGTGTCCCGATCGAGAACGGTGAGGGGATGGCCGTTACGGACGCCGCGCAGATAGGCGCTCAACCGGGCCTTCAACTCGGCGATTCGCACAGATTTCATGGTCTTAAGATAGTCAACAGTAGTCATGAAGACAAGGTGCGATCGTGCTGCCATGGTGCCGTGGTTCCACGCACCGCTTCGGTGCCGCCGCCCCGATTGGCATCAACGAGAGGATCGGATCAGAGCGGGCAGACTTGCAGGCAGACTCCGCAGGCGTGGTTTCGGCGGAAATGAAGGCGGCAGCGATGGGGATCGTCGCGCTGCAGCGCCTCGGCCGGACACGCCGGCACGCAAAGACGGCAAGCGCGGCACACGTCCGGTAGCGACGGCTTCTTCTTCCGAAGCGCCCCCTCGCCCGGGCGCATGTAGACGGCGGCCAGCTTCACGCGCGGACCGAAGCCGGGGACGAGCAAGCAATGGTTGAGGCCGATGCGTCCGAGGCCAGCCTCCTCGCCGAGCCGCACGAGATCCATCTCGAACGTGTGCAGCCCCCACGGCACCGCCGGAACGGCCGCGATTCCCTTGGCGAGGAGCGCGTAGACGATCTGGTTCGCGCGCTCGATCGCGTGCAGGTCCTTGAGCCCCGAGTAATCGCGAAAGGCGGGACCGGGCGCGGCGGCAACCCGCTCTTTCGTCATGCCCACGCCGATGACGAGCGCCCACATATGCCGGTGGTAGCGCGCGTCGTGGTACTCGACCACACCTGCGAGGTCGGCGCTCTTCGCACGCGCCAACTCGATCAACTCGTCCTCACGAACCGGCGTCGGTGACTTCTGGTCGCGGAAGAGGGAATCGGCTCGAACCCGTAGACGCTCGCTTTCGTCGAGCGCCATCTCGAGTCGTTCGTCGAGCGCACCCGACAGTTCGGCCGAGTTGTGCAATTCCTCGGGAGCATGAAAGGAGAGCTGCCGGAGCCGGATCTTGTCTTCGAGTTCGAGGACCCGGGTGGGCGAGGTTCCCATTACGCCTTCTTCTCCGTCCCTGCGCGGAACACCGCAATTCGTGCGCGGGCAGCGCTGGATTGCGGGGCTCTTTTACGAGAGTCGCCTCTGCGTAGTTGATTATTTTTCACTGAACTCTGTTCTCTCGTTAGAATCCCGCCGCCCGGTGGCCGAGGCGCCGCGCGACGTCCACGAGGAGGGCGAAGAGAGCCTGATGGCGAGCGAAGCGTTGGTCTTGGTGGCGAAGGAGCCGGTCAAGGGCAAGGTGAAGACTCGCCTATGTCCGCCGCTGACGCCCGAGCTGGCGGCAGATCTCTACCGCGCATTCCTCGAGGATCTCCTCGGCTTCTGGTCTGCGCCGCGCCCGTTCGCGCGGTTCGTCGCGTACACGCCCGCCGAGTCTCGGCCGTACTTCGAGAGGCTAACGCCCGCACCGATTCGGTGCATCCCGCAAGAGGGTCCGGGGCTCGCCGAGCGCTTGAACAACCTCTCCGTGCGGCTGCTCGGCGAAGGCTTCGAGCGCGTGGTGATCACGAACACCGACAGTCCGCATCTCCCCGAATCGCTGGTGATCGATGCGTTCGCACACCTGCGCGCCGGCGACCACGCGGTGTTCGCCCCCGATGAAGGCGGCGGTTATTGTCTGGTCGGCCTGCGCGAGCCGCATCCCGAGCTCTTTCTCGGGATCGTCATGAGCACTCGGACGGTCATCGACGAAACGCTCGAGGCCGGACGGAAGCACGGGCTTCGCGTGTCGGTGCTTGCGCCGTGCCGCGACATCGACGACGTCGCCGATCTCGAGTGGTTCCTCGACGAGATGAGGCGGGCCACGCCGGACGTTCTCGCCCGCGTCAACCGAACGCTGAAGTTCCTCGAGACTCACCCGCTGCCGGGAAGCGCTTCGTGAAACGACTCTCGAAGGGCCAGCTCGCGTTCAATTCGCTCCTCCTTTTCATTCCGATCACGCTCGTCGTCGACTGGATGCACGGACCGGCGACGGCTCGTTTCGCCTGCGCGTGCCTCGCGATCGTTCCGCTCGCGGGATGGATCGGACATGCGACCGACGCGCTCGCCGCGCGAACCGGCGCCGGCATCGGCGGCTTGTTGAACGCGACGTTCGGCAACGCGGCGGAGCTGATCATCGCGATTGCCGGCCTTCGCCGCGGGCTGTACGACGTCGTGAAGGCGTCGCTCACCGGCTCGATCATCGGCAACTTGCTCTTCATCCTCGGCATGGCGGCCGTCGTCGGCGGCGCGCGCCGGCAATCACTACGATTCAACCGCACGGCCGCGGGCGCGGGCGCCGCGATGCTCTTCTTGTCGGTCGTGTCGCTTTGCGTGCCCGATCTGCTCCATCAGCTCCATCCCGAGACGCCGGCGCAGACGATGCAAACCTTGAGCGTCTCCATCTCGATCGTGCTCATCGCGACGTATGGGCTCGGCCTCCTCTTCTCGCTGCGAACGCACGCCCATCTCTACGCCGCCGAGGAGATCGAAAAGGTCGAGCCGCACGGAATGTCGGTCGGCCGCGCCGTGGCTTTGCTCGCCGTCGCCGCGGCGCTGACGTCGTGGCTTTCCGAGATCGCGGTCGGCAGCGTGGAGGAAGCGGCGCTTTCGCTCGGCCTTCGCGAGAGCTTCGTCGGCGTGGTCGTTCTCGCGCTCGTCGGCAACGCAGCTGAGCATTCCACCGCCGCGATGCTCGCCTATCGCGACAAGATGGACATCTCCATCAACATCGCGCTCGAGTCGAGCAAGCAAATCGCGCTATTCGTCGCGCCCCTGCTCGTGCTCCTGTCGCTGGTCATCGGGCCGCACCCCATGTCGCTCGAGTTCGCGCCGTTCGAAGTCGCGGCGGTCGGCATCAGCGTCGCCATCTCGGCCCTGATCTCGCTCGATGGTGAAACGAACTGGCTCGAAGGCGTACAACTGCTCGCGGTCTACGGCATCCTCGCCCTCGCGTTCTTTTTCGGAGCCTGACGACTCGTGCATCCGATTCTGGTGAAGATCGGCTCGCTTCCCATCAGCTCGTTCGGCGTGATGGTGACGCTCGGGTTTCTCGCCGGGCTCTACCTCGCGCGCTTTCTCGGGCGGCGCCATGGCGTCGACCCCGATCTCCTTTCGGATCTCTTCTCGTGGATCCTCGTGGGAGCCGTGCTCGGCGCGCGACTCCTGTACGTTGTCGTTCACCACGAAGAGTTCTCGAACCCTCTCGACATCATCGCGATCTGGAAGGGTGGGCTCGTCTTCTACGGCGGATTCTTCGGCGCCTTCGCATCGGGCATCCTCTTCCTTCGATGGCGGCGGCCGAACGCGAGGTTCTTCGAGGTCGCGGACGTTTGCATGCCGGCCGGTTTCCTCGGCCTATCGATCGGACGGTGGGGCTGCTTCCTCGTGGGCGACGACTATGGGCGAGTGACGGACGTGCCGTGGGCCGTGCGCTTCCCGAACGTCGAAGGATCGCTCTTGCCCTCGGAGCTGTTCGGAAAGCCGCTTCACCCGACGCAGATCTACATGTCGATCAATGCGCTCCTCATTTGCTTGGTGCTTTCGTGGGTGCTGTCGCGCCGCGCGTTCAACGGACAAGTGCTCTGGACGTCTCTCGTCCTCTACTCCGCCGGACGGTTCATCATCGAGTTCTACCGCGGAGACGATCAGGCGCGCGGATTCATTGGGCCGCTCTCGACGTCACAATGGATCGGCATTCCCGTGTTCGTGCTCGGCATTCTCCTTCTCGTCCGTGGATTCAGCCGCTCGCGACGCAGCGATTCCTCGCGGAGTCCCGAGATCTCCGAGGGTCGCGCGTGAGGTAGCGAAGCCCATCGGCGGCGGCCGCAAGCACACGTGCTTGCTGCGTCGCTGCAGACTTCAGCGACCGCTCGCTCCGGGCAACGCAAACGCGATCGTCACGCCGACCGTGACGGACCAGTCCTCCGCTCCGTCCGTCAGGCCGGCGCGAAAGCCGGAATCGAGCGCGATGCCTTGCTCGGGAAAGTCGAGGATCGCGCCGACGAGCGCCGAGTCGTCCGGCGATCCCGAAGCTTGCGTCTCACCGAAGACCTCGGCGGCGACACGGAGCTGCGACGTCAACGAGTGCTCGACGACGACACCCCAGACGGCCTGCGCATCGTGTTCTTCGCGATCCACGGCCATCCCGGCGTCGAGATGCAGCGTAAGATCGCCAAATCGATCCGACGCGATCGCCAGCGTCTCGAGTCCGGTCCGCCGCGAGCCATCGATCGTTTCGGGAAGAAGAACGCCCGACTGAACGGCGAGGCTTGGACCGGATTCGCGCTGGAGGACGCCGCGGCGAACGATCGCCTTCACGAACGCGGCGGGATCGACCAGGTCGGAGTCGGACTCGCCTTCACGTTTCGCGCTCGCCCCTTGGAGCACGAACTCGAACCGATCGGCGACGCCGAGATCCAGGCGAAGGTCGGAGGTCCGAAGCGTCGTTTCGGGCCCGTTCTGCTCGACGCCGATCGCGCCGTATTCGATCTCGACTCGCCCCGGTTCCGCGATCGCGGCGTCGGTCGTTCGGAACGGGCGGTAAGCGAACGCCGTGGACGCCGCGGCGACGGCCACGAAAAACAAAGCTGCCGCTCGCCTCACTGCGGTTCGAGCGACTCGAGATCGAGGTCGTCGAACTCGGTCACCGAGTCTGCCTTCGTCCAGACGCCGACCTTGCCCGCGACCTTGATCGTGTCGTCGGTCGCTTCGATCACCGAACCGCCGTCGAGCCAGACGTGAAACGCTTTCCCCTGCGCAGTGACTTTGAGCGTGTGCCACTTGTCCGTCGCGACCTTCACGCTCTTGTCGCCGAATTGCACGCGCTTGCCGCCGACCACGTGATAGATGCGGCAGTTGTCCTCGAGCGCGTTCGCGCGCACGAGGTAGTAGCTGTTCGGATCCGTGTAGCGAAAGACGAGGCCGCCGGCCTGATCGACCTTGCCGGACACGGGACGGAATCGGACCGAAAGCGACACGTCCGCGAGAACCGGCGCGTCCGCCACGGCGACGGGAAAGCGATCGTCGGTCGCGTCGTCGCTGGTCTGCGCGAGGACTCTTCCCTTGCCGTCCGCCGCATCGCGCACGACCCAGGTCCCCGGCGGTCCGTCTCCGGTGCGACCGAACGAAAACCCCTTCGGTGCCTTGCCGGCATCCAGGTCGTCGAACGTCCACTTCGTCGCCGGCGACGCCGAGCAAACCGCAACCAGGATTCCTACGAGCCATTTCATGGCGAACTCCTTTCGACACGTCTTCGTGTCGGCGCGCAGTCTACCCCTCCGCACATCGAGTGTATGCTTGCCGCGAACATGAATCCGCTCCCCATCATCCCGCCCGCGACCTCGGCACGCCGCGTGTCGTTCGGCGAAGCGTTTCGGTTCTGGTTGAAGCTCGGGTTCATCTCGTTCGGTGGGCCGACTGGGCAGATCGCGATCATGCACACCGAGCTCGTCGTGCGCCGCCGCTGGATCTCCGAGCGACGATTCCTCCACGCGCTCAACTACTGCATGCTGCTCCCGGGGCCGGAGGCGACGCAGCTCGCCATCTACGTGGGCTGGCTCCTCCATGACACGTGGGGCGGCATCGTCGCAGGCGTGCTGTTCGTGCTTCCATCCGTCGTCATCCTCGGTGCGTTGAGCGCTCTGTACGTGGCGTACGGACATCTCCCCGCGATCGACGGAGTGCTCTACGGCTTCAAGTCCGCGGTGGTCGCGGTCGTTCTCTTCGCGACGATCCGCATCGGACGGCGCGCGCTACGCGGGCCCGTCGCCATCGCTCTCGCAGCCGCCGGGTTCGCGGCGATCTTCTTCGGGCACGCCCCGTTCCCGGCGATCGTGCTCGGCGCGGGGCTCGTCGGATGGATCGTGTGGCGCGTGCGTCCGGAGTGGATGCCCGCCGACGCGCCCTCGCATGGCGGAGGTGCCGACGCCGTCATCGACGACGCGGCAGCACCCGCGCCGCATACGCTGCCGTCGCGGACTCGATTCGTTCGACACCTCGTGACGGGGCTTCTCCTGTGGGGCGTACCGCTTGGAGCGCTCGCATTGTGGCCGGGTCCGGACCACACGTACCTCCAGATGGGAGTGTTTTTCTCGATCGCTGCGCTGGTGACGATCGGCGGCGCGTACGCGGTGCTGCCGTTCGTCGCGCAAGCGGCCGTCGATCGTTTCGGCTGGCTCACCGCGGCTCAAATGGCCGACGGCCTGGCGCTCGGCGAGACGACGCCGGGTCCGTTGATCATGGTCCTCCAGTTCGTCGGTTTCATCGGAGGCTGGCGCGCAGCGAGTTGGACGGGCGCCACCGTTGGCGCGCTGGTCGCGACGTGGTTCACGTTCCTTCCGTCGTTCCTCTTCATTCTCCTCGGTGCGCCACACGTCGAGCGATTGCGCGGAAACGACGCGCTGTCGGCACCGCTCACCGGAATCACCGCAGCGGTCGTAGGGGTGATCCTGAACCTCGCGGTCTACTTCGCGCTGCGAATCTTCGAAACGCCGCAAGGGCACGCCGATCTGTTCGCGATCGCGCTCGCGGCGATCACGTTCGTCGGGTTGGTTCGGTTCAAACTCGGAGTGATCCCGGCTGTCCTCGGCTGCGGCGCCATCGGACTCGTCTGGCGGCTGTTCTGAATCGGACCAAACGGTGGTTCGCACCATCCACCGGGAATGTCGCTCGCGTCGCGCGCTTCGGATAGAATGCCGCGTGCCTAGGGGACGCGAGTCTTCACGTCGGGAGCGACATGACTTCCAATTCGATTCGGCGCGCGACGCGCGCGGCCGGGCTCTTCGTCGTCCTTGCCCTCGCGACGAGGGCGCGCGCGCACGACGTCCCCGGGATCCCCGAGTTCACCAACCTGTTTCCAACGTTTCGGACGGTCGGCGGCACCGGCGTTCCGAACGGGAATGGCGGCCTCGACGGTCGCGGATTCCCGATCGATCCGCGCGACCTCGTCGATGCGACCGGACGCGCGCGCGTCTTTCACGGGCACTTTCAGTCGGCCGCACCGTCGACGTACGACGGCACGATCCTCTTCTGCGTGTTCAACGGTCCACCGGCGCCGGGATGCGCGCCGTCGCAGCGCGTCCTTCCGCCGCTTCCCGCGACCTACGTGAACGCGAGCGGCGACTACTCGATCACGGTCGACTTCGGACGCATCTTGACGAGCCCGCTCGGCGCCGACGACGTCGGCACTCTCTCGAATCGTGATTGGGTCTACGCGTACGTGATCGTCAACGACGAGGGCACGGATGCCGCGGTGCGTGGCACCGATCCGATCAACGCTTTCTTTCTGAGCTTCTCGAGCGCGCTTCGGCAAGTCGTGTTCGATCTTCCACACGGCGTGGTGCGCGGCTTCACGATCGGAGCGGGCGGCGACGTCGAGCCAACGCCGAGCGACCCGGACACGACGGGCCCCGACGCGATCCAATTCTCGACGACGTTCGGCGAGCAGGTGCTCTTCCTGCGATCGGCGTTTGGCGAAGGGTGCATTCCCGACGTGACGACGCGAATGGCTCCGCCCGCCAACTGCAACTCCGGTCCGCACGCGTGCACCTCGAACATCGTCTTCCTTTCGAGCCCGTTCGGCCCCGGCGTCTGCGCGCTCACGCACCTCGTCGACGGGGATCCGATTCCGCCGGTGCAGACTGCCGTGCTCGGCCCACTCACGTACCCGAGCGTCGACGTCGTCGACGTTGCGATCGACAACCACAGTCATCCGGGTCGCACGATCGCGCCCGGCGATCGCGTCGACGTGACCGTTCACGTCGCCAATCCAGCGCCCGCGACGGCCCCACCGTACCTCGACACGATCGTTCCGGGCGGGACGCTTCGCGTGTCCGCGACCGTCTCGATTTCGGCGACCGGAGGCGCGACCGAAGGCCTCAACGCCTCGCAGACCGTCTGCATGGAAATCGACCAGCGCACGGCGAAGGCAATCTTCGGTGGCGTCTTCGTCGGGCCAGCACCGGCGACGATCACGGCAACGGCGGTGCCTTACGCGCCGTACTCGACCGAACCCTTCGACAGCAGCCTCCTCGACTATCACGGGCGCTTTTCCGTGGATCGCGAACAGCTCGGTTCCGATCCTGCCGGCGACGCGACGGCGATCGTTCCCGCTTTCATCGACGGTCGCCAAGGTGACGTGAACGGCGGAGCGGGCGTCGTCGCAGACGTCCTCTTCGTGAACGGCCAACCCGGAATGGGCGATGAACGCAAGATCTACCTCTCGCAGCACGATCCGATCGAACTCCGAATCGATGCTCCGCCCACGATTGCGTCCGGCCCTGCGGCGTTCGTGATCTACGTCTGGAGGGGTGAGCCGCAATCGGCGACCGCAAAACGACTGCCGGCGTCGACGGGCACGATCTGCATGCCGACGCCGCTGACACCCACTTGCGCGCCGCAGCCCGTGCTGGTCGCGAACACGATCGGCCTCACGGCGCAGCTCGGTTCGACGGTGTGGCCGCGCGCGATCACGCAAAGTGCTCCGACCGTGCTCGCCAGCTCGGCGTCCGGGACGCACGTCATCGGCACGTTCTACCTGCAGGGAATCGTGATCGACCCCGGCGCGTTGAACGGACAAGCGTCCGTGACAAACGGCATCGTTCTGGTTCTGCGTTATTGACCGCTCGATCGCCGCGCTGCTAGCATCCGGCCTTCGCTACTCGGGGATATCGAACCGCCTTCGACTGACGTGGGCGAGTTGCCCTCGGCCGGCACCCGTTACGGTCGAGCGTCGCCCGTGGGGTCTTCGCTAATGACGACCGTGCTCGATGGACCGCGAGGTGTCGTCGGCTCGTCGCGCGAGGCAACCTGTATCTCGGCAGCAACGCCGAGAGACGCTCGTGAATGGAAAGAGGGACTCATGAATCTTGCACATCGGAGCGCGTTGCTCGCGCTCGTCGTCTTCTCCGTCGCCAATTCGCCGGCCGTCGCACACGACGTCCAGGGGATCCTCGATTTCTCGAATGAGCTGCCGCTCCTGCGAACGACCGGCGGCACCGGCATTCCGAACGGCAATGCCGGGTTCGACGGAGTCGGCTATCCCATCGACCCGCGCGATCTCCAAGACTCGGCGACCGGTCGTGCGCGCGTTTTCCACGAGCACTTCGGCGCCGGCCAAGGTCCGTTCAGCGGGTTCGACGGCACCGTCGTGTTCTGCGTGTTCAAGGGAAACAGCCCCGCGTCGTGCACGCCGCAAGGCCCGATTCTGCCTCCACCCCAGGTGACCTACACGAACACGGCGGGCGACTACTCGGTCACCATCGATTTCGCGCGAGTCACCACGAACGCCGTCGGAGCCGACGACGTGGGCACGATCGGCGGCGACGATTGGGTCTACGCGTACGTCCTCATCAACGACGAGGGCGACGGCAACCCGCGCGGATCCGATCCGATCGAAGCGAGCTTCGTCACGTTCTCCTCCGCGTTGCGTCAGATCTCCGCCGACATCCCGATGGCCCAAGGGAGTCGCGGCATGACGATCGGATCCGGCGGAGACGTCGAGCCCACGATTGGCGGGTCCGACACCACAAACCCGGACTCGGTTCGTTTCGCTGTCGGGACCGGGCTCCAAGCGCAGTTCGGCCGCGCCGCCGGAGGCGACGGATGCATCCCGGACGTGCGTGATCGTCTGGCGCCGCCTCTCGACTGCAATTCCGGACCGTTCGCTTGCGTGTCGAACGTGATCTTCATGACGAGCCCGTTCGGCCCGGGCGTGTGCACGATGACGCAACTCGGCGGAAGCTCCGCGCTCGCCGCGGCAAACGTCACGCTCGGCCCGCTCACGTATCCGAACGTCGACTGCGTCGGCCTTCGCGTCAACAACATCAGCCGTCCCGGACTCGGCGTCGACGTGGGTGACACGATCCAAATCGTCGTCGATGTCGCGAACCCGATGCCTGCGACGCCGCCCCCCTATCTCGGCTCGACGATTCCAGGTGGAACTTCGCGGGAAGCCCTGCGTTTGGCGATCACGACGAGCGGCGGCCACATCAGTGGACTCGGCAGCGCCCAACAGGTCTGCCTCGAGACCGATGCGAGAACGGCGACGCGAATCTTCACGGGAACGTTCGACGGGCCGGGACCCGCACTCGTCGGCGTGACGCTCACGTCGGAGAACCCGTATGCGCCAGGTGTCGCGTCGCCCTTCGACAGCGCATCGCCCGGATACGTGGACCGCTTCCCGGTGAACGTCGAGCGGCTCGCAGGCGATCCGTCGACGGACTGCGAAACGATCGTTCCCTCGCCCGATGATTGTCGAGGCGGAAACGTCAACGCGGGTGCGGGATCCGTCGTCGACGTTCTCTTCGTGAACCAATCGCCGGGAGTCGGGACCGAGCGTCGCCTCGACGTTAGCCCCACTGCTCCCTTCCAAAT
This sequence comes from Planctomycetota bacterium, assembly GCA_016178505.1. GTDB lineage: Bacteria > Planctomycetota > JACOTG01 > JACOTG01 > JACOTG01 > JACOTG01. The sequence goes on along the minus strand of JACOTG010000216.1, from coordinate 13,511 downwards.
CCTGATGAGCGCGCCGCCGTCGAACCCGAACGGGCCGGCGCCGTTCGTGATGTGGGTCTGGCGCGGTCAGCCTTCGGCGACCACCGTCCAGGCGCTCCCGTTCGGTGTCGGCTTTTCCTGCATGCCGACGCCTCTCGATCGGTTCACCTCGCCGCAGCCGTTCCTGGTCGCGAACACGATCGGGGCATCGAACCGGCTCGGCGTGAACAACTGGTCGCGACCGCTTCGCCCCGCGCCGTCGCTCCTCATGAACTCTTCGATCGGCATCCGCGCGTCGGGGACGTTCTTCCTACAAGGGATCATCCTGGACTCGGCGGCTCTGAACCACGAAGCGGCGGTGACGAACGGGATCCTGGTCGTCTCGCGCTAGGGCGTGACGACCTCGCGCAAGACGTCGCGGTACTCGCGGCGGCCGAGGCCGTTCGTGATCACGAGGCGCATCCACGGGAAGGCGAAGATGCGGCGGATGCCCGCGAGATAGGCGCCGGGCGTCAGTCGCACGTCGCCGCTCACTTTGTCGATCGGGTCGTAGCTCGTGATCAAGTGAAGCCTCTCGTAGTCCCGCTCCCGATCCGGCGGGATCTCGAAGTCGAAGAGTCGTCGAATCGCATCGGCTTTTCCGAGCCGCGCGGGATCGGCGCCCTCGAGCCGACGCAGGAGATCCGGACCGAACTGGTGGAGGTAGTCGATCCCGAGGACCGGATGGCGACTCTGGTTTTCGATGCCGGGAATCTCGTGCTTCGTCGCCTGTAGGCCCGGGATGTTCGTCGAGCCCACGATCGTATCGGGGATCGCGATGCCGCTCTCCTCGAGCCGCGCACGGAGGAGCGCCAGCGAGCGCGGTGTGTAGACGCTCTGGTCCACGGCATGAATGAAGGGCTTCAGTCGCCGATCGCGAAGGAATCCCAGGAATTCGTCCACGCCGACCGTCGAGCGCGCAATCGTGACCGATTCATCGGTCAAGAGAAAGTCGACCTCGACCCGGCGAAAGAGACCGGCACGGGCCCCTTCATCGACCTCCGCGAACTCGGAGGGCGTGGCGAAGTTGTGGTAGACGAGCTCGGTTCGCTCGATCGACATTGGGGCGCCGAGTATACCGCGGGCTCGCTCCGCCGTGCGCACGCCTTATAATCCGCATCGTGACTTCCGAACCGCGCGACGTGTCGATCGCCGACTTCCCGCGCGCGATGCTCCGCCACGTTGGTGTCATCGTTCTCGGAACGGTCCTGGCAACGGCGATCGCTGCAGGAGCGTGTGCACTCCTGCCTCCGACCTACGAGGCCGTCGTGACGCTCGAGAAGGTCGAGCGCAGCGGCATCCTCGAGTCGATCCACACCACCGACGACTTCCGACGGCTCATCTGTGAACGCGAAGCCATCGACGCTGCGCTCGGATCGATGAAGGGCGAGACGCCGACGCGGCAGGCTCTCGTCGCCTCGCTCGTCACGCGGCCCTCGTCGCGACCGAATTGCATGGAGATCGCCGTCGCGCACCGCGACGCAGCGACGGCCGCGGGGTTGGCCAATGCGCTCGCACGAGCCGGCATCGCGGGGATCGCGCGCGAGCGCAAGGCCGCCTACGACGTCCGGAAGCGTGTGCTCGAGGGGCGCATCGACAAACTCCGCGATGCGCTCGTCGAAGCGGAAGGTGCGTTTGGCCGCTGGCTCGACGAGTCCGCCGTCGATGCGGAGGGACACGATCTCAACGACTCCCGTCGAGTGCTGCAAGATCTGCGCAAGCGCGCCGCCGTGGAGACCGCGAAAGCACAGAGTTCCCGGGAGGACGTGGCCATCGTCAAGCGAAAGCTCGTCGACTCGTTGAACACGGAGATCCGCAAGCGCGCGGAGGAGTTTCGCGTGCTCAATGCGGCGCACGACAAGCACATCTTCGAAAAGGAGCGCCGCTACGCGCGATACCGCGAGCGCCGCGATGCGTTCGCCGGCCAGGAAAAAGCCCTCGCCGAGTACCTTGCCGAGGCGCATCCCGACGAGCCCGAGTTGATCGTGCGCATCGAAGCGACCCCGCCCGTCGCACCCTCGCGTGCGCCCAACTCGTCGATCGTGGCGTCGGCTGCGATTGCCGGGCTCGCGGTCTCGGCATTCGTCGCAATGGTGCTCGGCTTCCGCTCGCCGCATGCGTAGCCCGTTCTTCGTGGCCCTCGCGCACGCCTTCTGGCCCTCCTGCCGCTTCGCCGCGAAGCGAGACGAGAGCGCGGCGTGAGGCGCGCGCTTCGCGTCGCGACCGATATCGTCTTTCTCACGCTCCTGGCGATCGTCGCCGGACAGGTCGTCGCTCGGCCGTTCGCTCCATACGAGCAGCTCGTAAAGCCGTGGCTGCCGGGCTTCTGCGACGTGATCTTCGCCGTCTTCCTGCTCCTCGCCGTTCGCGACGCACTCCGCAGCGAGCCCGATCGATCGCTTCTTTCACGCACGGGGGCGCGAATCGCTCGATGGACAAAGGAGTCGCCGCGCGCGGCCGAAGCGATCGGCGCGGCCTTCGTTCTCGGCATCGTCCTCGCCGTGTCGCTCGCGCTGTACGATCGCGGGATCGTGCCCATCGACGAAGGGCTTCACGTACAGGGCGCGAGCGAGGTCCTTCACGGCCGGCAGCTCTATCGAGACATCGTGCTCGTCTACCCGCCCGGCTACTTCTATCTGACAGCAGGGATCTTCGAGCTTTTCGGCGAGTCGCTGTGGGTGATGCGCGTCTTCTCGATCGTGTTGCAGGTCGCGCTGTCGGCGGCGATGTGGGCGCTCGTTCGCAAGACGTCGCAATCGCCGCTGTTCGCCCTGCTCGCGGGGGCGCTGATGCTCGCGTTCGGCTTGCCGCAGGGCCATTTCCTCACGACGGCTGCGTGGCTCGCCGTGCTCGCGTCGCTCGTGGCGTTGCGCGCGTTTGCCCTCGACGCGAGGGGGCTCTGGCTCACCGGCGCGTTCGTCGCGATCACGGCGCTCTTCAAGCAAGACAACGGAGCGTTCTTGTTCGGGGGGCTCGCGATTGCAGCCCTTCTGTCGCGACGCGAGCAAGCCCTATCGCGCGCGGGGGTCCTCGTTCGCCTCGGACTCCCCAGCGTGATCATGGCTGCTGCGACGGTCAGTTTCCTGCGTGTGCGAGGCGTTTCCTTCGCCGATCAGTGGGCGTGCCTCGTCGCACGGCCCTTCCGCTTCGAAGCGTCGGCGAGCCACGCGTTGCCGATCCCCGATCCGTTCGACGCGACGATCGCGTACTTGCCAATCCTCATCTACATGATCGCGGCGACAACGCTCATCAGCGAGCGGCGCCGCGGCGAGAGGCCCGAGCCCGCGATCGTCGCAGCGATCGTCTACGGTCTCTTCCTCCACACGGGGTACTGGGCGCGCGCCGATCTGTGGCACCTCGCGTATGCGCTCCCGCCGGCGTTCGTTGCCGCGCCGAAGGCCCTCGATGGCGCGATGCGCTGGCTCGCGCTCGCGCGACGGCCGCTCTTCTCGGGGGCGTTCGTCGGCCTCGTGCTGCCGATCGGCTTCACCCTCTACAACCTCGAGAAGTATCCCGTCGTTCAGGCAGTGGTCGCTCGATGGCGAACGAAATGGGAGCCGCTCGAATCGGAAAGAGCGCGGGGCATTTGGGCCGAGCCGTACGTGCGCGGCCAGATCGACGGCGCGGTCCGATGGATTCAGGAAAAGTGCGCTCCGAACGAGTCGTTTTTCGTCGCGCCGATCTCGCCGATCCTCTACTTCCTCGCCGACCGTCCGCCTGCGGCACGCTTCATCCTCATTACGGCGAACTTCGGCACGTCGATCGACGAACAGGCCACGATCATCGACGACTTGCGCCGCAACCGGCCGAAGCTCCTGCTCTACAGCCGTGAGCTCGTCGACGGCAAGTCGCTGCGAGAGCGCGCGCCGAACGTCTACCGCGCGTGCTTCGAGGGTCGCCCGCCGGAGCACGCATTCGGCGACTTCCTATCGTTCCCTGGAATGCCTTAGCGGATAACGAATGCAATCGCAAAGTCGACGTTGCCTTGCCTGCGCGTCAAGGGCCGGAACGATTGCGAAGGCACGCCTCGCCGGCCGAGGGAAACGCCTCGCCTCGTTTGATGATCTCCTGCGCAGCGTTCTCAGGAAATGCCGTGCTGTAGCCGTAGTGGCTCACGTTGCGTTGATCGAACGCCGTTCGCAACGCCGCATAGTGCTCGGGACCGAATTCCCCCGATTTCACGAATTCTCGTCCAAACGCCGCGATGACTGCGCTGTGCTTGGAAAAGGTTAGACCGCGGGATAGCAAGAGCGCCTGCGCCACATAGAACATCGCGTAGTAAGCGCGCGAGGCGGCAAAATCATGATCTCCCTTTGCGTGGAGAAGACTGGCACCTGCCAAACTGCGGCGCCCCTTGGCGACAAGCGAGACCGCGTCCGGTGTCATTCGATTCGGATACCCTCTCTCCGCGCGTTCTGAATGAGAGGCGTACTCCCGGATTCGAATTCCTTTCGGCTCATCGGGATCGCGGATATGACGATGTCGCACTCGAGTGACACTCGATCGCCAATCGCGCCGATACGGGCGAACTCGGTCCAGAAATCGTGGGCGGGATCAAGAAGGACGAGCGTATCGACGTCCGCGTCTTCGGCTGCATCTCCTCGGGCGCGAGACCCGTAGAGAACGAGGCCGCGCAGTCGAGGCCCGTACGCTCGTCTCAGGTCGGTCGCGAATCGATCCAGTCCTGTTCGCCATCGGGGAAGGGTCGTCATGGTTTGCTCGATTCAACTGCCCGAAAAGGTGACACACAAGCGCATGCCAAGATTCGCTCCCTAGGTCGTCATCGGCATGCAGCATACCCGACGGATATCGGCCACGACAGGTCGGCCTGGTATCTTCGTCGCCTGCTCGTCGACCCACTTCACTTCACGAGGAGCCGCGAAATGAATCGCATCGTCTCGATCGTGGCGGGATTCGCGCTGCTCGCCTCGACGGCGCGCGCTGGCGACGCCGAGATCCCGAAGCTTCTGCAGACGATCCCGATGCCGGACGTGAAGGGGCGAATCGACCACCTCGCCGTGGACGTCGCCGGCCAGCGGCTGTTCGTCGCCGCGCTCGGGAACAGCTCGGTCGAGGTGCTCGACTTGAAGACCGGTTCGGACGTGCACTCGATCGTCGGGCTCGCGGAGCCGCAAGGCATCCTCTTCGTCACCGACGACATCGGGGAACCCGATACGCCGGCGACGAAGGAGCGTCTCGACGCGAACGGTTCGGAATCGCACCCGACGATCGTCGTCGCGTGCGGTGGCGATGGAACGGTGAAACTCTTCGACGCCACGACGTTCGAGATGACGCGCCAGATCGAGTTCGATGCCGACGCCGACAACCTCCGCTACGAAAGCGCGACGAAGCGCGTGTTCGTCGGCTTCGCGGACGGCGCGATCGGGATCGCCGAGAGCGGCAAGCGCATCGGCGAAGTGAAGCTCGAGGGACATCCCGAGTCGTTCCAGCTCGAGTCGAGCGGCTCGCGGCTCTTCGTCAACATCCCTTCGGCGAAGCACGTGGCGGTCGTCGATCGCGAGAAGCGCAAGGTCATTGCCACGTGGCCGATCCAGGACGCCGTGTCGAACTACCCGATGGCGCTCGACGACGCGAGCCATCGCCTCTTCGTTGGATGCCGCAAGCCCGCTGCGCTCGTCGTTCTCGATACGGTGTCTGGAAAAGCGGTGGCTCACTTCCCGATCGGGGGCGACGTCGACGATGTTTTCTTCGACCGGGCGCGCAAGCGCGTGTATGCGGCGTGCGGCGAAGGCACGATCGACGTCTTCGAGGCCAGCGACTCGGACCACTACAAGCTCGTCGGGCGCGCGAAGACCGCACCCGGTGCACGCACCGCGCTCTTCGTCGTCGAGATGAATCGGCTCTTCGTTGCCGTCCCGCGACGCGGCGACGCGGCCGCCGAGGTGCGCGTGTACGACGTCGGAGCGAAGTAGACGCTATGGCGACGACGCCGTCAGCGGCGGATCGTTTTTCCCGAGCGCACACGCGAGCACCCAGTCGGCGATGACGGCGTCGCGCCAGGAGTCGACCGCAGACCTCTGCGCTTGCTTCCAATCGCGATGCGCCTGAACACGCTCGGCGAAACCGATCACTCCCGCAGCGAAAAGCCGCGACGCAGCGCCGTCGTTGCGCTCCTGCGTTTCGGCGAGTGGCCGCGCGAATCGCACCCACTTTGCCGCGGCTGCCTGCGCTCGCTGCCAGCCCTCGCACACGCGCTCGACGACCGCGCGACGCGCTTTCTCCTCTTCGGTGCGCGCGGACTGCAGCGCGGCTTCGGCCTCGCGAATGGGACCGCCGTTCCAGTCGAAGATCGGGATCGGCAAGTCCAACGTGTAGACGGCACCAGAGCCTTCGGGCTCTCGCTTGGTCCCTGCCCCGACCAACGTATCCGCCAGGGGGATCGCGCGTCGCTGCTGCACCCCCAGCTCCGCAAGGGCCGCGTCGCTCAGCGCCTTCGCGCGCGCCCAGTCCGGATCTGCGGACAGCGCGGACGCGACGACATCGTCGGGCGGCACCTCGGGCGACGATTCGTTCGACGAGAAAAGCCCCGGTCGAGGCTCGACGTCGACGACCTCGGGAAAGAGCGGGCGGTCGGAACCCAGCGCAAACGCAAACGCGAGCTGATCCGTGCGACGCTTCGCTTCGGCATCGGCGAGGTCACTCTCGGCCTGCAGCCGTTCGCCTCGCGCGCGTTCGACGTCGAGTCCCGACCGACTCCCGAGCGATCGCTCCTTCTCGACGAGGCGCACGAAGTCGCGAGCACTTTCCACCAACTCTCTCGACGCCGCCACGCGACGCTGATCCGCGACGAGTTCGAAAAACGCGGCTCCGACTTGAGCCGCGAGAAGCCGCTCTTCGCCGCGCACCGCTTCTTCCTCGGCATGCGCGCGCGCGCTCGCGGCGTCGATCTTCTTCGGGATCGTGAGCCACGACAGGACGGGGTAGGAGGCGATCGCGGATCGATTATAGAGCGACTTCCTTTCTTCGTCGTGAAGACCGACGTCCTCCCACGTGATCGATGCCGTCGGATTCGGAATCGCACCCGCGGTCGTGACCGTTGCCCTCGCGGCGTCGAGGCGATACTGCCATTGCGCCGCGCGCACGTCGCTGCGTCGCGCGAGATCGAGGCACCGCTCGAGCGTGAGCGGCTCGCTGAGCGCCGTCGATTCGAGCGGCGTCCACTTCGGCGGATCGGGGGTCGCGCAGCCCACCGCCAGAAGCAGCGCGAGAGAGATCGCGCGAAGCTTCATGTCATTCACCCTTTGCTTCACGGACATGCGGCTCGCCGAGGAGCACGTGTGCCACCGGAACGACGAGCAACGTGAATAGTGTCGAGACGGACAGCCCGCCGATCACCGCAATCGCGAGCGGCCGCTGCAGCTCGGCGCCCGAGCCCAGGTTCAACGCCAGCGGGAGCGAGGCCATGATGGCGGTGAGTGACGTCATGAGGATCGGCCGCAATCGCACGCGACCCGCCGTCGCGAGCGCGTCGCCGAGCGTCGCCGCTCCGCGTGCGCGAAGTTGTGCCGTGTACTCGATGAGGATGATGCCGTTCTTCACGACGAGCCCCACGAGCATCACGAGCCCCATGAGCGCCGCGATGTTCAGCTCGGTGTCGGTGATGCGCAGCGCAGCGAGCCCGCCGATGGCGGAGAACGGCAACGTGAAGAAGATCACGAGCGGCAGACGATACGAGCGGAACTGAGCGACGAGCAGCAGAAACACGAGCCCGATCGCGAGCACGAGAACGAGCACGAGGTTCTGGAACGCGCGCTCTTGGCTCTGCACCTGTCCTCCCAGCTCGGTACGAACGGTGCGCGGCTTCTCGACGCGCGCCAGGAGACGGCGCACGTCGGCGGCGACGCTTCCGAGATCCCGCCCCGCGATGTTCGCCGTGACCGCGACCATCGGCTGCTGATTCTCGCGCGCCAATTCGTTCACGTTCGTTCGCTCTTCCAGACCGGACACGAGCGACGACGGGATCGCCCGCCCGGAAGAATCGAACAGCGGAAGCGTTGCAAGCCAAGTCGGATCGCGGCGGATCTCGTCGGGGTAGCGAACGGTCACCGGCACCAGACGCTCGCCCTGACGCAGGAGCGTCGCCTCCTCGCCGAGGAAGGCCGCTCGAAGCTGATCTTCCACGTCGGCGCTCGTGAGGCCCGCTCGCGCGACGGCGACCGCGTCGACGCGGTACGTGATCTCCGGGCTTCCGAACGAGACGCCGCTCGCGACGTCGACCACGCCGGGCACGCTCTCGAGCTGCTTCGCCACGCGCTCGGCCACGTCTTGAATCTCATGGTAGTCGCTTCCGAACACCTTCACCTCGAGCGGCGACGGGTTGCCCGCGAGGTCGTTGATCGTGTCCTGCATCACCTGCACGAAGCTCACCTCGATTTGTGGCGCTTCGTGCGCGATGCGGTCGCGAAGCGAATCGATGACGTCGAAGGTCGTCCGTTCGCGCTGGCGTTTCGGTTTCAGCCCGACGAGGAAGTCGCCCGTGAACTGTTCGGTCGCGAAGAAGCCGAGTTCTGCGCCGGTGCGGCGCGAGAACGCCGCGACTTCGGGGGTCGACGACAGAATCGTCTCGATTCGCCGGCAGTTCGCGTCGGTTTCGCTGAGCGACGTGCCGACCGGCATCCGGTAGTCGAGGACGAAGCCGCCCTCGTCCATCTGCGGCAGGAACCCGGTTTCCTGTCGGATCACGAGCACCACGCCGACGGCGGCGACGATGACCAAGCCGAGTGCGGCGAGCTTGGGCCATCGAAGCGCGCGTCGAATGCCCCGTTCGTAGAGGGCGGCCAGCGCGTTCACCCAAGCGCGGCTCGTGCGCTCGCCCGCGCGCGGGCCGAGACGGCCCGCCGAAAGGATCGGCGTGAGGAGGAGCGCGATCCCCATCGACACGAGGATGCCAACCGCGAGAGCGATCGCCATCGCGCGGAAGAACTGTCCGACGACGCCTTCGAGGAGGACGAGCGGCACGAACACGACCACCGTCGTCAGCGAGGAACCGACGACCGCTCCGACGATCTCGCGCGTAGCTCGGACGACGGCTTCGCGACGAGTCGCGTACGATCCGAGCCCGCGCGCGATGTTTTCCACGACGACGATCGCGTCGTCGATGATGAGACCGATCGCGACCGCGATGCCGCCGAGCGACATGAGGTTCAACGACTCGTGCAGTGCAGATAGGATCGCAAACGTCGCGAGCACAGAGAGCGGAATCGAGATGCCGGCCACGACCGTCAGGCGCCACGATCCAAGGAAGATCCACAAGACCGCGATCGCGAGCAGCATCCCGATCACGATCGCGTCGCGCACGCCGCGGAGCGACTCGCGCACGAGGTTGGCCTGATCGTAGACCGACGTGATCGCGACGCCGGCCGGCAGCGCCGGTCTCATTTCGTCGATCGTCTCGGCCACGTGGTCCGAGAGTTCCGTGACCTTGCCGCCGTAGCGCATGAACAGGGACACGACCACCGAGTCCTGACCATTGCCCGTGACGATCGACGTTCGATCGAGAAGACCGTTGCGAACCGTCGCCACGTCGCCGAGCCGAACCGACTTGCCGCCGCGCGTCACGACCGGCACCGCCTCGACGTCCGCGAGGCTGCGCAGCTCGTTCGACGCGAGGAGTTGGAACTGCTCGTGGTCGCGCTCGAGGATTCCGACGGAGCCGACCTGGTTCGATTCCCGGATCGCCTTCGCGACGTCCACGAGCGACAAGCTCGTCGCCGCGAGCCGGCTCGGATCGACCTCGACGACGACCGTGCGGCGCTGCGAACCCTGCGTCGTCACGAGAAACACGTCGGGGAGCCGCGAGAGCCGCGGCCGCATTTCCATCTGGACCCATTGCAGGAGATCGGCGCCGTCGCGAATCTCGGAGCGGCCGGCGGCGGTTGGGTCGAGCGTCACGTCGAACGAGATCACGGGGAAGACGGACGGCGTCTGTTGCTCGATCGTCGTCGTGACGCCCGGCGGCAATTTCGGCAGGAGCGAAGCCACGCGCGCGCGTGCTTGTGCCAGTGCATCGCGCATGTCGGTCGCGGGCGCAAAGTCGAGCGAGAGCTCGGCCGCTCCGCGAATCGTCTTCGATCGCATGCGCGTGAGGCCCGGAACCGCGGTCACCGCTTCCTCGAGCGGACGAGTCACGCCGATCATCATGTTCTCGACGGATTCTTCGCCGCGCTCGGCGATCACCGCGATGCGCGGAAACGCCACGTCGGGGTAGATCCCCGACGGAAGCGTGAAGATCGAGGACGCGCCCCACATGCAGACGGCAACGACGATCGCGAACACGGCGCGGCTATGGCGAAGCGCGAACGCGGCGATGCCGCCGGGCGGGTCGCTCATTTCACGCGATCGGGAACGACGTGGGCGCCGTCCGGCAGCTTGAAGTTCCCTGCGATGACGACGTCCGTGCCTTCACGAATCCCGTCGCCGACGACGATCGCGCTCTCTGTCGTGCGCGCGAGGACGCGAACGGGCGTTGCGTGCGTGATCGCGTTCTCGTCGACCGTGACGACCGTCGCTTTGTCGTCGACGAACGACAGCGCAGCCACGGGCACGAGGATTCCGCGCGCGGGCGGGCCTGACGTGATCTCGGCCCGAATCGATTCGCCGATGCGCGGAAGCGTCGACGGCGGCGGCGACGCATCGAGAAGCGCCTCGATCGGGATGAGGCCGGTGTCGGGGTCGGTTGCGCCGCCGATCGACGTGACGTGCCCGGTGCAGGACGCGCCGTCCACCCGCGGCACCACGACGACCGCACCCAGCAGGACGCCGTTGACGTCGCGCGGCGCCAGTCCGACGCGCACCGCCGTCGCAGACGACGAGGCCACGTCGGCCAGCGCGGCACCGCGCTCCACGACGCGACCGACCGTCGCGTCGAGCTTCGAGATGCGGCCGCCGCAGGGCGCGCGAACGATCGTCGCCCCGGCGTCCAACTCGGCGGTGTGCAGCTCGGCGCGGACCTGATCGACGGCGGCCTGCAATCGGGCCAGCTCGGCGCTGCGTCCGGTATCGCGAAAGACGCGTGATTTTTCGGCGGCCGCGCGGCTCGCGCGCTCGGCGGCATCTGCGGCCTGACGCGCCTCGGTCGCGGCTTTTTCGGAGGTGAAGCTCTCCGCGAGGAGTGCTTCCTGGCGAGATGCCTCTTGTCGTGTCTGTCGCGCGAGAAGATCGGCCTGCGCCGCACCGAGGTCCAACTCCGCTTGCGTGCCGTCGAGCCCACCTTGCGTCGCTCGGCGCAGATCCGCGTCTGCCGACGCGAGCGAGGCGGTCGCGCGAGCAAGGGCTTCGGTGGCCGCCGGTGCGTCGAGCTTCGCGAGCACCGCTCCCTCGGCAACCTCTTGGCCGTCGACGACGTCAACGCTCGCGATGACGCCCGCGATGCGCGACGAGACTCGCGCGATCGCCTGGCGCGGCGCGACGACGACTCCGAGCGCTCGGCGAAAAACGGGAAGCTCTCCCTGCACCGCGGCGACGACGTTCACGTGTGCCTGCAGCTCGGCAGACGCAACCACCGGGGCCGCTTCTTCATCGCCGCCGGCAGCGCCCCCGCGAGAGCAGCCCACGCCGGAGAGCGCGAGAAGGGCGAGCGGGACGACAGCTAGTCTTCGAATCAAGCTCGTTCGATCGCGCATCATCTCGATCATCGCTGAAACGGGAACGGCTCGCGCCGAATGACGAGTCCTCGTGGGAAAAAGAGACCCGTTATCGACGCAACGCCGGACAGCAAACGTCGTCGCCAACAGAGAAGCCGACAACGTGTACCAGATCGCGAGTCGCCAGCCCAGCAAGGGGCGACCGAATCGCGAGTCGACGGCGACTCGCGTCTGCTCGGTCGCCCTTCGGACTCGACGGGATCCACGGAGACTCCCGTCGGCGCCGTTCAAGCGCCGCGTGCGTCGATCGCCACGCAGCGCGTTCTCGCTCGGCTAGTCCTTCTTTGGCGTCGGATTCGCCTTCGAGTCCGTGTCCTTGGGGCTTTTTGCCGGCTTCTTTGCCTCGTGAACGCCGGGGCGACTTTCCCTGAAGGCAGCGCCGGCTTCGTTCACCAGATACGTTCGCCGCTTCCCCTTCACCTCGCCGCTGATCTCGTACAACCCGACGATCGCGCGCTCGGCGTGGATCTTTGCCTCGTCGGCGAACAGCTCCTTTGCGCGGGTGAGCACGTCGGGTGGCAGCGACGACGTTGCGATCTTTTCCTCCACGGAGAACAGCCGACCCTCGAGTGTCGTTTGAACCTCGATTTTTCGACCGTCTTTTTCGACGACGATCTGAAAGACGGCCAAGCCGTCCTCCTTCGCTCGCGCTGCTTTCGTGATCTTGCCGCCTTCGCCGAACTGATCCACGAGGCGGCGCACCGACGGCGGTAAGTCTTCGACCTTCACCGCTCCACTCTTCTCGTCGGGCTTGGTTTGAGCATGGAGGGTCCAACCTCCGGCAAGCCCGATGAGCGCAACGACCGCAAACGAAACGGGGACTCTCACGCCACGCAGCATTGCTTTCTCCTTCCGTCGCGGAGCAACGGCTCGTTCGAATTCACTCGGTCCAACTAAACGATCGGCCCAGGGTGCCGGCCATCGGCAAACCCTCGATGACGTCAACGTGACACATTCGTCATGAGATTGCCCCCCCTCCGTCGGCTCGTGGAGCCCCTTCGCCGGCGAACGGCGGTACCGTCCTATTCCGGTGAGGTCGTCGAACTCTAGAATCGTGAAGTGAAAGCCAGCCATCCTGCCGACATGGACATTACTGCTGTTCGTCCTCGCGACTTCCCTTCGCCACCGCACGCAAGAGCGTGATGCGCTTCGAATCGGAGTATGGCGCCGATGCCTTCTCGATGAGCGCGACGTGCCGCTTCACCGCTGCGCACCGGAGCGCGGCGGGGATTTCCTCGTCGCCGACCCGAAACGTGAGGACGACGGCCTTCGGGTCGGCAGCGAGACGCTCGATGATCGCGCACGGATCCGGCATTTCGATCGCCGTCCGGTTTCGATAGAAGCTCGCCGCACCGCGAAGACCATCGTTGGGAGCGTAGAGCAGCACCTCGCCGTTGCCGGCGGCCTGCAACGCGACCTCCATCGGAGCGCGGATGCTGCGTCGCTCGGATTCCCAGCCCGCGATCGGCGGCGCGAACCACAGCATCCAGGCGAATGCGCATGTCGCGACGGTCGCGACTCCGGCGCTACGGCATCGTCCTCCGCGAACGAGGCAAACCAGTAGCGCGATGAGTCCGACGAGAAACGCGGCGGAGACGACTGCGAGACCACGACCTCCGCGCACGAACGTCGCTCCAACGGCGACGCCCGCGATCACGACCGACACGAACGCCCCGATGCGCATGACGAGTCGGATCGTCAGTGCGGCCCACGCGTCGGGCGTTTCGAGTCGGCGCTTTCCGAACCACGCGACCAGCAACGCAAGCGTCGGGAACATGGGGAGCAAGTACACGCCGTCCTTGGCCGCGGACAGCGACAGGAGAACGAACG
>JACOTG010000215.1 GCA_016178505.1 Planctomycetota bacterium | reverse complement strand
CGAACGACAAGCCGCCGTGGCGCGCCAACCAACTCGCCACGGCGCCAGCGGTCGTGCCGCTCGCCGCTTCCTCGTTCGCGCCGATCGCCGAGCAGAAATCCCGCACGCGGATCGCACCGCCTCGGCGGCTGGGCGGCGTGACGGCCGCAATGGTGTCGACCTCGAGGCGTCGTGCCAACCCGGCCAACGCGCCGAAATCGGGCTCGAGGCGCGCGAGATCCGCGGCAGTCGCGAACGGAACGACGAGGTGTCGAAGGCCCGTCGACGCGACCTCCAAGGGCAGCGTCCGGTGGAGCGGCACGTCTCCGAGAACGCGGCGCACCGCATCGGCGTCGATTACCGGCATCTCGAACGTCGGTGCGCGCTGTCCCATCTCAACGACGACGCCGCCATCGACGCACGACTCCACGACGATCGGCAGGACGATCCCCGATGCGCAGCGCAGTCGCAGCGATGCGCCACCCGGGCGCGCCGGGCATCGGTCTTCGTCGGCGAGCGCCGTGAAAACGGCAACGGTCGCGTGACCGCATAGGTTGATCGGCCGGCGCGGCGTGAAGTAACGAACCTCGAAGATCGGCGGCGTCCCGCGCTCGAACCCCACCACGAAGCCCGTCGTCGGCGCTCCTAGCTCGGCCGCCACCTGTTGCATCTCTTCAGAGGTGAGCCCGGCGGCGTCGGTGACGACCCCCGCAACGTTTCCGCCGAACGCCCGATCGCTGAACGCATCGTAGAGATAGACCTGCATGTGACCTCCTCGTGCCAGTGTTCGGCCTGCACGCTACTCGCCACCTGGCACTTGCGAAAGATCCAGTTTCGACATATTCAGTAGACCACCATGCGTGGCTGGGAGATCGTGCTGCCGATCGACGACACCGACGGCGTGCCGCTGTTCGTGAGGATCGCGCGCGCCGTTTCCGCCGACGTGCTGCGCGGCAGGCTTCGCCCCGGCGATCGACTCCCGGGAAGCCGCACGCTTGCGCGAACGCTTGGCGTCCACCGAAACACCGTGCTCGCCGCCTACCAGGAACTCGAAGCCGAGGGGCTGATCGCGGCGTCGCGCGCACGAGGCACGTTCGTCTCGCGCTCGCTCCCCGAGCCGAAGCCCCGAAAGTTCGCGACGTCGGTCGGGCTGCGCGGACGCATGCCCGCGAAGATCGGATTCGCGCTGCGGCCGCCTTCGGGCACGGTCCCAGAGTGGCCGCGCGGCACCGGGATCTTCGTGCTCTCCGGCGGGAAGCCGGACGTGCGACTCGTCCCGCACGCGGCGCTCGTGCGCGCTTATCGCCGCGTGCTTCGCACGGACCGACACGCCGCGCTTGGCTACGGCGATCCGCGCGGCGACGCTCGGCTTCGCGCGGCGCTCGCTGCGATGCTGTCGGCGACACGACGCCTCGCCGCGGGACCGGACAACGTGATCGTCACGCGCGGCAGCCAGATGGCGCTCGGCTTGATCGCTCGAGCGCTCGTCGAGCCCGGCGACGTCGTCGCCGTCGAGTCGTGGGGCTATCGCCCGGCTTGGGAAGCGTTCCGCTATGCCGGTGCGCGGCTCGTCGCGCTGCCGGTGGACGACGACGGCGTCCGCGTTGACGCGCTCGAGTCCCTGCTCGCACGCGAGCGCGTGCGCGCCGTGTACGTGACGCCGCATCATCAATGCCCTACGACCGTGCGACTCGATGCGCCGCGCCGCTTGCGCCTGCTCGAGCTCGCCGATGAGCGTGGATTCGCGATCGTCGAAGACGACTACGACCACGAATTCCACTACGAAGGCCGCCCCGTCCTTCCTCTCGCAAGCGCCGACGGCGCCGGAGTCGTCGTGTACGTCGGCACGCTTTCGAAGGTCTTTGCGCCCGGACTTCGCCTCGGTTACATCGTGGCCCCGACGCCATGCATCGACAACGTGGCCTCGCACCGCGAGACGCTCGACGTTTCCGGCGACCCCGCGGTCGAGGCGGCGCTCGCCGATCTGCTCGAAGACGGCGAGATCCAGCGCCATGTGCGGCGCATGCGGCGCGTGTACGCCACGCGACGCAACGCAATGGTGGCTGCGCTGCGAAAAGAGCTCGGCGACGTCCTCTCGTTCGAGCTGCCGAGCGGCGGAATGGCGCTGTGGTGCCGCGTCGATGCGGCGGTGGACGTCGAGGCCTGGGCCGCGGCGTGCCTCGCGCGCGGCGTCTATTTCCAAACGGGAAAGCGGTTCGCGTTCGACGGCCGGGCGAAGCCCTTCGTCCGATTCGGCTTCGCGGCGCATTCCGAGGACGAGCTACGCGAGGCCGTGCGTCGCATGGCCGCCGCGCTTCCGGCGGCACGTCGGCGGCGTTGATCCATCGACCGTGGCATCGATCGACCATCGCCCGGCAGCCGCGCTCGCCGGAATGCGATAGAGGCCCCGGCCTCCCGCAATCCCGGCGAGCGCCCTCTGGCGTTCCCTAGCCCAACCGCGATGCTCTCTGATAGCTCGAGAGGAATTCGTCCCAACGGTGCGTCTTGGCGAAGCTCAGATCCTTGTAATATCGCGAGATCCCGGAGGTCGGAGGCGGAAGGTAGATGCTGATCCCCCCGCAGCCTTCGACAGTCTTTCCCAGGTGGGCCTCGGCGAGCATGAACCCGCCCGGCTCGATCGCGTTCAGAACGTCTCTTGCTGCCTCCTTCGCCTTCGAGTCGAGATTCGACTGTCCGATCGCGAGGCAGAACGTGCGAAGATCAACGAGGTCCGCCTCGAATCGCACGCTGCGTGCTTGCGCGCGGAAGACTTCCGGCCAACCGGCCTTCAATTGCGGTCGAATCGCCCGTTCGAGCGCGTCGATCGCCGTCGTGAACGCTTTCATCTCCTTCGTGACCAGCGCGGACTGAGTGACCGGCCACTCGCTCGTGTGGTTCTTGTAAGACGAGACGTATCGATCGACGGCGAGCTCGCCGAGATCGGTCGCGCTCATCGTGGGCTCGGCCGCGAGCTTCGCCAACAACTGGTCGTACGGCCAACCCGCACCCGGCTCCAGCTCCTCGGAGCCGACGATGACACGTACTTCGTTCCGCACTTGGTACGCGACCTCGAGGCCGCTCATGAGGCACGCGTCCATGCCGAGGACGTCGATGTCGTGCCCGATCTCCTTCGCCGCGGCCTTCATCACGTTGCCGAGCTCCAGCGTGTCGAGCGAGTGGCCCGTTCCGTCGTCGTTGCAGATCTGGCGCTCGCCGGCGTTCGGCCGCGAGAGGACCTCGAGAACGGTCGTCGAGAAGAACGAGCGCGCCAAGTGCTGCGTCGATCGGTGGTTCAGCTCGCGGTGGTCGACGCCGGTCGCACGTTTGACGTGCGTGTAGATCGCGTCCATGTCGTCCGGCTCCCATCCGCCGCCGTGATTCCAAAGAACGAGCGCATAACGATCCGCCGGCGCCGTCTCGACTGCCCACCGGACGAAGTCGACGACGGTCTGCGGGCTCCCCGAGTCGGCGTCGCCGAGCGACGCGATCGTCTCGTTGTGCCCGCCCTTCTGGACCTTGATGTGGCGCGCGCCGGTGCCGCCGCTCTGCTTGATGAACGCGAGAACGTTCACGTCCGGCGTGGAGCCGACTTTTCGCAGCTCGGACAGGTCCGCGCTCGCGGCGCCGGACAGGGAGTTGTTGCCCGCCATGTACACCATGAACGTCCATTTCGACTTCATGCAGTTTCTCCTCCCACGAGACGCCGGCGGGTTGAGTTGGAAACGGGCGCGCGGAGCATCGATGTGCCTGGCTCCGATGAAGGCGAACAACGATCGCGTCCGGTGCTACGAACTCTCCTCGATGAAAACCATCCCTCGCGCGCCCTTGTACCGCCGCCGCGGCGAAAGTCAACGTCAATGGAATCGCGAAATGGGAAATGCGACGGAAGATCATGACGCCAATCGAGAACGCGTCCTCCGGCGCCGACGGACGGTCGCACGTTGACGCCGCTCGATGCACTCAGGCTCGCCTGTTCGAGCGGCGGGCGCCGAACGGCGGGCGCCGGGAGGATCGGGAGGTGAGTGCCCTGGGACGCGCCGTCGTTTCGGAATAGACTGTCGCGTCCCATCGGTCTCGAGCAGGAGAGCCATGAGCAAGCGAAGTGAAGGCGTGATTCTCGGCGGGCACGTCGCGATCGTCACCGGCGGCGGACGAGGCATCGGACGCGCGACGGCACGAGGGCTCGCCGCGGCCGGCGCGGCCGTGGTCGTCGTCGCCCGGACGATCGACGAGATCGAGTCGGTCGCCGACGAGATCCGGCGCGGCGGCGGCAACGCGACCGCCGTGCGGGCCGACGTGACGAACGTCGGTGCCGTGCAACGCATGGTCGCCGAGACCGAGCGGATCTTCGGTCCTCCGGACCTGCTCGTGAACGTCGCCGGCGTCGCCCAACCGTTCGGCCCCGCGTGGCAGGTCGATCCCGAAGATTGGTGGCGGTGTCTCGAGGTCAACCTGCGCGGGCCGTTCTTGTGTGCGCGGGCGGTGCTGCCGGTGATGATCGCGCGACGGCGTGGTCGCATCATCAACGTCTCGAGCGGCTCGGGCACCGTTGCGATCGCGCACGCCTCGGCGTACGTCACGAGCAAGACGGCGCTCATCCGCTTCAGCGAGGTCCTCGCCCTCGAGGTCCGCGAGCACGGCGTGGCCGTGTTCGCCATCGAGCCCGGCACCGTTCGGACCTCGATGACCGAGGATGCGCTGCAATCCGCGGAAGCCCGAAAGTGGCTGCCGTGGTTCCCGGCCATCTTCGAGGAAAAGCGTGACGTCACTGCGGAGCACTCCGCCGAGCTGATCGTTTCCCTCGCGTCGGGCATGGCCGATGCGCTCTCCGGCCGCTTCATCTCCCGCGCGGACGATCTCACGCGACTCGTCGCCGACGCCGATGCCATTCGCTCGAGCACCGCGTTGACACTCCGCATCGCGCCGCGATAGAGCACGGACCGGAGGTCTCGCACTCCATCGAGTGGCCGCGTCATTGACTCGCGCCCGATCCAACCTAGAATCCCGCAACCCTCCCCATCCGCGGCTCCCGTTCGGACGCGGCAGCCGCCCCTTCGTGCTCCGAAGAAAGCGAGCGATCTAGCGCCGTGAAATCCCACTCCAAGAAAGTACTCCTCACCAGCGTTCCTCGACCGTTGGGTGAGAAGTACGGCGACGCGCCGAGCGTCGGGTACGAACTCCTCCACTGCCAGGTCACTCGAGCGCAAGGGCTCTTCAGCCCGCGCTCGCTCCACGTCCATTTCTCGCTCGAGTACGTGGCCGAAAATCTCGACGCGCCGACGACCGTCCTTCAGTACCCGTCGAAGAGAGAGCTGATCCGAGAGCTCGAGAAGGGCTACGACATCGTGGGCGTCTCGTTCTTGCTCGCTACATTCCACCGCATGAAGGAAGTCGTGGCGCTCGTTCGTCGCCATGCTCCGAAGGCCGAGATCGTTCTCGGCGGCTACGGCACCGTGCTCGACGACGACGCGCTCCGCCCCCTCGGCGACCACGTCTGCCGAGAGGAGGGCGTCGGGTTCATGCGCCGGCTCCTCGGCGAGCCCGACTTGCCAATCCCCCATCGCCATCCGCTGATCGTGAACCCGCTGCGCGTGTTCGGGCGCGAGGTGTCGCGAACCGGCATCGTCATCGGCGGACTCGGCTGTCCGAACGGCTGCGACTTCTGCTGCACGTCCCAGTTCTTCAAGAGAAAGCACATTCGCCTTTTGCCGACAGGCGCTGACATCCACCGCGTCATCGCGCGCTACCTGGAGATCGATCCGCGCATGAACATCCTCGTCATCGACGAGGACTTCCTGCTGAATCGAAAGCGCGCGATGGAGTTTCGCGATATCGTGCAGAAGGACGGACGCCCGCTGTCGGTCTTCGTCTTCGCGAGCATCCGCGCGATCAGCCAGTACACGGTCACCGAGATCCTCGAGATGGGAATCGACGGCATGTGGATCGGCTACGAGGGAACGCGCTCGGGATTTCCGAAGCAGCAAGGCCGGCCGGCCGCGGAGATCTTCCGCGAGTTCCGCGAACACGGCATCGGCATCCTCGCGTCGATGATCGTCGGATTCCCCTACCAGACTCCCGAGATCATCGAGGGGGAACTGAGCGGCCTCCTCGACATCCACCCGGACCTCACGCAGTTTCTCATCTACGGTCCGGTGCCGGGCACGCCGTTCCATGAGCGCGTGATGAAGGAAGGGCTCCTGCACGACGATCTCGTCGAGAATCCCGAGACGTTCTATCGGAAAGGAAGCGGTTTCTACGCGCTCGTGAAGCACCCGACGATGTCGCCCGCCGAGATCGAGATGCAACAGCGGCGCTGCTTCGCCGAGGACTTTCGCCGCCTCGGACCGTCGATCTACCGCGCGCTCGAAACGTGGCTTCTCGGATACCGGACGCTCCGACGATCGCCGAGCGAGTACTTGCGTGCCAAGGCGCAGCTCTTCGGCGAGGACCTTCGCAAGGCCTACCCGGTGTTTCTCGCTGGCAAGCTCTTCGGGCCCACACGCGAGGTCCGTCGTTGGATCGCCGATCTCGAGCGGCGAGTGCACGAGGCACTGGGGCCACCGACGCCGATCGAGCGCCTGCAGTCCGTCGCCGCGATCGGATTGGCCGCGTGGACGAGCGCCCGGCTGAGGCTCGGTTGGTTCGAGCACCCGCCGCTCGTCCGGCACGAGTACCGCATGGAAGACGACGATCCGCTCGCGCCGCTCCGGGCCGTGCCGCAAATCGCGTGATGCGTCGCCGTCGCGCCCTCAGCGATTTCGGAGGTCCGCGGGCGCGGTCGCTCGCGATCAGTGAATCGAGATCACGACGGCGTTGGTGACGCTCACGCGACGCGAGCTGATCGAGCCGTTGTCCTGCACGAATCCCTGGAGCGTGACGGTCGTCGGTCGGGATCGACCGTGCGGCAGGTTGCCGAGCAGCGTCGGCGCCGGACCGAACGAGCCGCTCGACGTTCCCAAGCGCGGATCGAGATCGTTGCCGATCCAGACCGGACGAATCGCGGCGCCGGTGTCGAGCGGCGTGGGAAACACCATCGTGCCAACGCCGGCGGGTTGGGGTGACAGAGTGGATGCATCGGGCGACCCGGGCCACGCGTAGATTGCGAATCGCGACGTCGTTCGGCTGGACGGCGACGCGAGCGTCACGGCAATGGGCGCGCCGACGCCCAGCTCGAGGACGCGCGTCAATGGGCTCCCCGTGGCGCTGTTCACCCGCAGAACCGCCTCGCGGAGACCGAGCCCGGCGTTCACGTTCCCGTATCGCGCGTAGAGATCGTCGCCGACGTACGTGAACCCGCCCGTGATCGTGATCGTCCGAAAGCGATCGCCCACGTGCACGTCCACGACTCCGCTTCCGGCAGGCGTGCGAACGACGAGGAGCGTCGCCGACGACTCGACGATCGCCGCCGCGACGCCGCCGAAGTCGACGTGCGTTCCGTACGTGCTCAGGTTCGTCCCGCGGATCTCCACGCGGTCGCCGCCGTGCTCCGAGCCGATCGAGGGCGCGACGCCAGACACGAGCGGCAAAACCCGCCCGGGCGTCGACCTCAGGAACACGTCGAAGATCGCGTCCTGGTCGCCCGGAACCAAGTCGTCCGAGTCCGAAGAAAAGGTGACGAGCCGTCCGTCTTCCGAGATGCCGCCGGCGATCACGCTGCGGCTCGACTGCACGCCAGACGAGGACACGCTCTCGCGCGTGTTTCGGATGCCGCCCGGCTCGTCGAAGATTCCGTTGCCGTCGCGGTCGCGGTCGTGAACGAAAACGTCCGCTGACTCGTTCGTGTCGCCCGCCACGAGGTTCGCAGCAACACTCGAGAAGAGAATGAACCTGCCGTTGTGCGTCATCATTCGCGGAGTGCTGGTTGCGGACGCGAAGATGCTCGAGCCCGCCGATTCGCCCCCCGAGTCGGTGACGCTCACGCGCACGAGGGCAATGCCACCCGCGTCGTCGAAGATGCCGTTTCCGTCGGCGTCGCGATCGCGGACGAACACGTCGCGGGATCGATTCGTGTCGTTCGCAATCAGGCTCCCTGAATCGCTGTAGAAGCAAACCCATCGACCGTCATCCGAGATCGTCGGCGCTCCGCTGTTGGATTGGCTCTGCATTCCTTGCGCGTCGGTGCTCACTCGCACGTTCGTCGACAATCGCGGCATCTCGTCGAATATCCCGTTTCCGTCGGGGTCGCGGTCGTGCACGAAGACGTCGAACACGAAGTTCGTGTCGTCGGTGACGAGGTTCGACGCGATGCTCGTGAATGCGATCCAGCGTCCTTCCGACGAAATCGAGGGGAGGCTCGCCCTCGCGGGTGTTCCGTCGAACGCGACGCTCACGAACTCCGTTGCTCCACTCGAAAGCTCACGCACGAAGAGATAGCCAAAGCTCTCGAACGCGAGCCAACGCCCGTCCGACGAGAACGAAGCGTTGCCGCCGACGGCGCCGCCGTTGTGCGGCCCCGCGCCGCCTTCGCTCAGACGAATCGTCGTCCCCGCGACGCGATCGCGAAGGAAGAGGTCCGACGTCTGCGGAATGTCGCCGGGCACCAGATTCGAGGCCGTGCCCTGAAACGTGATCCAACGCCCATCAGGGGAAATCGCGGTCACCTCGCTCGACGCATCGCCTTGGACGGACGCCGAGCTCACGCTTTCGAGGGTCGTGACGCCGGTCTGCAGATCGCGAACGAAAACGTCGAAGACGGTCGTCCCGTTGCCGTCGTTCGCCACGAGATTCGACGCCGCGCTCGTGAACGCGACGAACCGGCCGTCCTGGGAGATCACCGAATCGAAGGAACTGGCGTTACCGAGTAGACCGCCCGCATCGACGCTGATCGCGGCCGTCGTCTGCGCGACCGCGGATGCGGCGATGACGATCAGAAAAGCGACCGACTCGATCGAGATTCGGGAACGCAACATCGCTCACCTACTCCGCGGGGAGGCTATCCCCCAACCGAAATCGTCCACATTCTGGCCGAGCTCCTCGAATCGAACAAGGTGCTCGAACCGGTTTGGAACGCGCGACGATCGCAGGAGCGCTCGAGTGATCCGGCCCGGAACTCCCGCGGCTTGCCGCTCGCGCGACGTCGCCCCCGTCCGGCGGAACTAGCGGATGCGGAGGATCACGGCGTTCGTCACGCTCACCCGATGCGAGCTCGCGGAAGCGTCGTCTCGCACGAAGCCCTGAAGCGTGACCGTCCCTGAACGCGTGCGACCGCTGGAGAGGTTGACGAGCGTCGTCGGCGCGGGTGGGAACGAGCCGCTCGACGATCCGAGGCGCGGATCGAGGTTGTTCGCGATCCACGCGGGCCGGACCGCGGCCCCCGCATCGAGGGGCGTCGCGAAGACCATCGACCCGACGCCGAACGGCTGTGGCGCAAGCGTCGACGGTCCGGGCGAGCCACGCCACCCATAGATGGCAAAGGGCGAAAATGTGCGGCTCGACGGCGAAAGGAGAGTCACCCGTATCGGCATACCCACGGCAACGGCGACGGTGCGCAGAAGCGGGTCCCCCGTGACCGCGTTCACGAGAAGGACGTCCTCCCGAATTCCGCGAGCGACATTCACGTTTCCGTAGCGAGCGTAGACGTCCTCGGAGACATAGGTGAACGCGGCCGGCAGCGTCGCGGTCGCCACCAAATCGCTGACGCGCACGTCGACGGTTCCGAAGCCGGGTGGTGTTCGGACGACCAGGGTCGTGGCCGACGACGAGACGATGGCAGCGGGCGCGCCCCCGAAGTCGACGTGGGTGCCGAAGGTACTCAGGTTCGTGCCGTGGACTTCCACGTGGTCGCCGCCGCGATCGACTCCGAGCGACGGCGTGACGCTCCCGAGGGCAGGAGTCACGCGACCCGGCACGGACCGCAGGAACACGTCCCAGGTGCGGTTTTGATCGCCGGGGACCAGCCCGGCCGAGTCGCTCGCGAACGTGAGAGAGCGACCGTCTTCGGAAACGCCTCCCGCTCCGACGTACTGGACCGACTGCGCGCCGGTCGTCGAGACGCTCTCGAGCGTCGTCGCAATTCCGCCCGGCTCGTCGAAGATCCCGTTGCCGTCGGCGTCGCGGTCGTGGAGGAACACGTCGATCCCCTGGTTCGTGTCGCCTGACACGAGGTTCACCGCGTAGCTGTCGAACAGGACGAAGCGTGCGTCGCGCGTCATCATGCGCGCGGTGCTCGACGCGGAAGCGAAGGCGCCCGACCCCATCGCCTCCGCGCCCGTGCTCGAGACGCTCACTCGCACGAGCGACACGCCTCCGACGTCGTCGAAATGCCCGTTTCCGTCGGCGTCGCGGTCGCGGACGAAGACGTCGCGCGCGCCGTTGGAGTCGTTGAAGACCAAGTTCGGCGAATCGCTCCAGAAGCAAACGTAACGACCGTCGTCCGAGATCGTGGGCGTCCCGCTGTTCGACGACACTTCGAATCCCTGAGCGTCCGTGCTCACGCGCAGGTTGGTCGCGATTCGGGGCAAGTCGTCGTATGTCCCGTTGCCGTCGGGGTCGCGGTCGTGAACGAAGACGTCGTACTGCGAGTTCGTGTCGCCGGCAACGCAGTTCGAGGCAATGCTCATGAAGGCGACCCATCGTCCGTCGGCCGAGATCGACGGCATGATGCCGGTCGCCGGCGTCCCGTCGTCGGCGACGCTCACGAATTGCGTTGCGCCCGTCGCGAGGTCTCGCACGAAGAGGTAATTCGTGACTTCGAAGACAACCCAACTTCCATCGCTAGAAAATGACGCATCACCGTCGTAGTTCGAGTAGCCCCGTGGTATCGCGCCTCCCTGACTGAGGAGGATCGTCGTGCCGGCGGCGCGGTCGCGGAGGAAGGTATCCCAACTCTGCGGCATGTCGTTCGGGTCGATGTTCCGAGCAAAGCTCTTCAAGACCAACCAGCGACCGTCGGCGGACAGTCCCGTGATTTCGGTGACGTCGTCGGCTTGAACGCCTGCGGAGTTCACGCTCTCCAGGGTGGTGACGCCGGTTTGCAGATCGCGAACGAACACGTCGTCCACGGCCCCGTTCGCGTCGCCGGCGACGAGATTCCGCGCGGCGCTCGAGAAAGCGACGAAGCGCCCGTCCGCCGAAATCCGGGATTGGAGCGAAGCACCATCGCCGAGAAGACCATTCGGGTCGACGCTGACGGCGGTCGTCGTTTGAGGGAAGGCCATCAGCGAAGGCAAGAACACGAATCCAGACAGGCTTGCGGCGAGTCGATGGAACATGTCGTCACTCCCTCGACGCGAAGATCCGGGCTCGATGGCATCCAGTGTGGCCGACTCCGAGGCGACGTGCAAGCGGTACGCGCTACGTGTCCCGGCCTGGAACTTCCGCGGCGTTGAACTTGCCGGGCGGGCGCTTGAGGAGGCGGTCGAAGCTCGTCTCGGTCGCGTCGAGGAAGACGCCGAACCAGCGCTGCCACGTGAGGCCGCCGTCCTTTCGATCCGCGCGGCTGTACGTGTCGGCTTGCCCGCCGAGGTCGATGAGCACGCCGAGCGATTGCATCTTGTGGTAGCTCGAGTCGCTCGTGCCGCCCTGCGTGTCGCGCCCATCGGGTGACGTGTAGCGGTCCTTTCCTCCGCCGTCGACGAAGATCGCGAACGCCGTGTTCGCCGCGCCGCCGAGCGAGAGCCCGCCCGCTTCGTAGACGTCGTTGCCCGTGTCGTCGAGGAACCAGCCGACGCCTTCGTCCCACGCCGAGCCGAGGTTCGCGACGGTGCGCGTCGTGTAAATGTCGTTCCCGCTCTTGTCGTGGAGGATGCCGATCGCCTGATGCACGCCATAGCCTTCCGAGTAGCGCGTGCCGAAGTATTTGTCGTCTCCTCCGTCGTCCGCAAGGAGCCCGAAGCCGAAGAAGTAGCCGCCGCCTTGGCTGAAGTTGCCGGCGCGGTACTCGTCGCGACCGGCCATGTCGATCAGCGCCGCGATGCCGCCCGCCGCGTTCATCTCGCGTACGCCGAGCGTGCTCCCTTGCGACGCACCGTGAAAAACGTTCGGGCCCGAGTCTCCGTAGCTGTCCGCAAAGTGGCCATCGGCGAGATACGTGTCGTTGCCTTCGCCGTCGATGAGCGCGCCGAGCCCCCAAGCCTCGGTCGATCCCTGAGCGTATCCCCAACCGTCGTAGTGGTCGTCTCCGCTTCGATCGTAGAGGAGGCCGACCCCGCCGAACCCGAACCCTTCGTCGAATCCGTGCGACTCGTAGGTGTCGTTGCCCCCATAGTCGGCGAGGAGCGCGAACCCTCCGAACGCGCCGCTTCCGAGCGAGGCCAGCCCGCCGCGGTACGTGTCCTTGCCCGCGACGTCGACGAGGATTGCCACGCCGCCGCACGCGTACGCGGGCCCGACGTCTCCCGAGTAGCTGTCGTTGCCGCCGAGATCGAGAACGATGCTCACGAGCGCTTCGCCGTCGTCGACGACCGCCGCGCGCTCGTAGACATCGTCGCCCCCGAGATCGATGACGATCGCCGCGCGACCGCGGTAGATCGTCTTCCCTTTCCCACCGACGACGACGCGCGTCGCCGGCGAATCGCCGGCGATGGCCAGCACGTCACCCTCGAACTCGGCCGAGGGCGCGGAGGGTTTCGTGAGGCCCGCGAGGCGCGCCGGCAGCGATGCGAGAAACGCGGGCTCGGCGAGTCGCAGCGCAATCGCGGCGGCGCCGAGCGACGCCGCAAGCCGCGTCTTGAACAAGTCGCCGAAGACTTCGTTCTCGACGCGTTCCTCTTCGGGGGTCGCCTTCACCTTCGGATCGCACGTGCGAAAGCGGATGTCGGAGTACTGGCGATGAACGGCGGACAGTTGCTTTCGCCGCTCCTCGCCAACGCGCAAGAATCCGGCGCTCGCCGACTCGCTCAACGCCACGGCGAGATCCGACAGCGCGGCAACGAGCGCCGGGCCCGTGACCGCCGGATCCGCGACGCGCTTCCACGCTTCGGGCTCCTCGACCGCGAGTTCGACGTCGCACAGGCTCGCCACGTCAGCGGCAAAGCCTTGCCATGACACCGACGGCGGCGGGCCCTTCGAGCCCGGCACGGCGCGAGGCTTGAACGGACTTTCGAGCTTCGCGCGGATTTCGTCCGAGATCTCGGGCACGGCCCACGGCTCGCGAAGTCCGCGAACGACGCGCGTGCTTCGATTGGGAATCGCCCACTGCTTCACCACGCCGTCCATGTGAGTGACCATGGCATCGAGGTCGGTACGAAACCCGGTCTCGTCCGCGATGCGCTCGATCACCCGCCAAAGGTCGGTTCTTTGGGGCGTCGGCGAGTTCTGAGGCGTCGCAAGAAGCGCGATCGCGAGGGCGATGAGCGGGTGCATGGTCGCGCCAGCCTACGCGATGCTCGTTGGACTTTCACGTCTTGCCCGCCCTTGCGCGTCGGGCTCAGTCGTTCGCGACGGGCGGCGTGACGCGAGCCTGCGCAACATGACAGCTCGTGCAGACCCAGCGCGCGCCGGCAACCTCCTCGCGCTTCACGCCGGGGGCGTTTCGCCAGTCGACGAAGTGGCTGTCGGGGATCGGCGTCGGCTCGCCGGGTTTTCGCTGCTTCACTTTGTGACAGGTGACGCACGAGTTCTCGTCACGCGTGATCGGCAGGAGGTCCGCCAGCCCGTGCGAAATGACCGGCGGCGCGCCCACGAACTCGCGCGGCTGGAGCTGTCCCTTGCCGGGCTCCGCGTCGACCCAGTGCACCGGCACCGGCGCGGGGGTGTCGAAGACGCTCGTCTTGCTGATTCCGAGGCTCGAGTCCGGGGTGGCGACGGGCAGCGGCTCCGCACGGTCGGTGGACGTCGGCTTCGGCCCGGCTCCGCGACACGCGGCAAGCACACAGGCAACGCCGGCAACGAGCAGGATTCGATTCATCGAACGACTCCCCGGACGATCAGGCCTTCGAGACTTTCACGGCGCACTTCTTGAAGTCGGTCTGCTTCGAGATCGGACACGTCGCGTCGAGCGTCACCTTGTTGATGAACACGCCCTCGTCGAACCACGGGACGTAGACCATCCCGCGCGGCATCCCGTAGCGGCCCGCGGTGGCGACGATCGTTTGGATCTTGCCGCGGCGCGATTCGATCCACGCGAGGTCGTTTTCGGCGAGGCCGCGGTCCTTCGCGTCCTTCGAGTTCATGAAGAGCTGCGCGACCGGCATCGCGCGGTAGAGGTCGGGAACGCGGCGCGTCATCGTGCCCGAGTGCCAGTGCTCGAGGACGCGCCCGGTGCAGAGCCACAAGTCGTAGTTCGCGTCGGGCACTTCCGGCGGCGCAGCGTAAGGACGGAAGAAGATCTTGGCCTTTCCCGCGAGCGACTGCTTCGTCGGATCCGTGACGGCGTCGAGGTTGCCGCTCGGCAGCGACTTCATCGCTCCGCCGTAGAAATCGATGTCGCTCCCGTTCTTCGCGTACGGATCGTACTTCTCGTTGAAGCGCCACGGCGTCTCCTTGCCGTTCACGACGGGCCAGCGCAGGCCACGGCAGTCGTCGTCGAAGTAACGGTCGAACGGCGCGAGGTCGTGGCCGTGACCGCGGCCGAACGTCGCGTACTCCTCGAAGAGCGCCTTCTCCGGAAACCAATCGACGCCGAGGTGGAGGACCGTGTGGTTCGGGTGTCCCTTCGCGACCGCGTCGGGCCACTTCGCTTGGCGGCCCGTCGGAGTCGCGAAGAGCACGTCGAAGAGCGTGGAGTCGGGCGAATGGCCGAGCTTCACTGCCTCGTCGACCACGCTCGGCAGCGTGCCGTCCGCGAAGCCCTCGGCTTTGAGCCCCTCGACCTTCTGCTCACCCCAGACTTCGCGAATCGTGAAATGCTTCGAGAACTCGATCGTCTGCGCGAGGTCGGAGCGCGCGTCGCCGGGCGGCGCCACTTGCTCGCGCCAGTGCTGCGTGCGCCGTTCCGTGTTCCCGTACGCGCCCCATTTCTCAAAGATCATCGCGGCCGGGAGGATCAGGTCCGCGACCTTCGCGCTGATCCCCGGGTACGCGTCCGAGACCACGATGAAGCAGTCCTTTTCGCGCGCCGCTTGGATCCAATGGTTCGCGTTCGCCGTCGATTGGAACGGGTTCGTCACCTGCACCCACATCCACTTGATGTGACCGTCTTCGAGGTCGCGCATCATCTTGGTGAGGTGGCTGCCCGTCTTGGGGTTGATCGTCTTCGGCGGGATCTTCCAGATCTCCTCGGCATGCGCGCGGTGCTCGGCATTGTCGACGGCCATGTCGGCCGGCAGGCGATGCGCGAACGTGCCGACCTCGCGCGCGGTGCCGCACGCGGACGGCTGGCCCGTCAGCGAGAACGCGCTGTTGCCCGGCCGCGCGTACTTACCCGTGAGCAGGTGCACCATGTACGCCTGCTCGTTCACCCACGTGCCACGCGTGTGCTGGTTGAAGCCCATCGTCCAGCACGAGACGACCTTTCGCTCGCGATCGGCGTAGAAGCCCGCGAGATCGACGAGCTTCTTCTTGTACTTGTCGAGCGGCTCGTCGGGATCGCCCTTCGATAGTTCGGCGACGAAGTCGAGCGTGTAGGGCTCGATCGCTTTCTTGAACTCGTCGAACGAGATCAGCCAGTGGTCTTGCGCCTGCTCCGCGTGCTGCTGCGGGACGACCGGCGGCGCCGCCGGATCTCGACGTTGCGCGATCGCTTCCTCGCGCGTCAGCGTGATCGATCGCTGCTTCGCGCGCGTGTCCGCTTCCGCCGGCGCCGCGAAGCCCTCGGTCGGTCGCAGGCCGTAGCCGATGTCCGTGGGCCCGGTCGCAAAAACGCAGTGACGGCTCACGTAGTCCTCGTCGACCGCGCCGCGCGCCACGATCTCACGCGCGATGTAGTTCCAGATTGCGAGGTCGGTGTTCGGCTTGAAGAGGATCTCGACGTCGGCGATGCCGGACGTGGGATTGCGGTACGTCGTGAGGTTGACGATGCAGTAGCGGTCCTTCGTCAGCCGCGCGTCGGCGATGCGCGCCCACAGCATCGGGTGCATCTCGGCCATGTTCGCGCCCCACGTCACGAGCGTGTCGGTCATCTCGATGTCGTCGTAGCAGCCGGCCGGCTCGTCGATGCCGAACGTCTGCATGAACCCGGCGACCGCGGACGCCATGCAGTGGCGCGCGTTCGGCTCGAGGTTGTTGCTGCGCCAGCCGGCCTTCACGAGCTTCGCCGCGGCGTAGCCTTCCTGGATCGTCCACTGTCCCGAGCCGACGATCGAGACGCCGGTCGGTCCCAGTTCGCGGTGCACGCGCTTCCACTGCGCGGCCATCTCCTCGAACGCGCGGTCCCACGTCACCGGCATGAAGTCGCCGTGCTTGTCGAACCGCTTGCCGTCCTTCGATCGCAGGAGCGGTTGCGTCAACCGATCCGCGCCGTAGAGGATTTTCGCGTTCGCATAGCCCTTGCAGCACAGGAGGCCGCGGTTGACCGGCGAGTCGACGTCGCCCTTCACGGCCACGACGCGACCCTCCTTCGTCGCGATTTGAATGCCGCAACCGACGCCGCAGAAGCGGCACACGCCCTTGTCCCATCGCCAGCTCTCGTCGACCTGCGCGGCCAGCGCGGCGAGCGACTTCGGAATCGGAATGCCCACGACGGCGGCGGTCGCGGCGGCGATGCACTGCTTCAGGAGCGTGCGTCGAGAAATCCCGTCGCTCATCGAGATCCTCCCCCGACTGATTCGGAATCGGCCCCGCTCTCGACGACGTGGTACACGAGATCGGCACCGAGCACGTCGGGAAGCGATTGGATGTGGCGCAGCTCGGCCTCCGGATCGACGTCGCCGCTCGTCTCGAGCGTGACCACGATGCGGCCGGTCGCGACGTCGACGTGATGAACGTCGACGCCGGGAAGCGCGCGAAGTCGACGCGACGCTTCCACGAGACGCGCCGGTGGAACCGTCACGACGACGCCGGAGATCTGGGTGTCCATTGAGAGCCATCCCCGCCCGTCGAGAAGCTCACGCGAACGCGAGCGGCCGAACCAGACGAGCGCCGTTCGCGCGCGACACTATGGCAGAGCGTCCACGCGATCGCAATCCGCACGCTGAGATGGCCGCTCCGCCGTTTCGGCCGACGAACGAGAATGGACGCAATGGGAAGAGCGGGCCGCGGCCGCGCAACTCGCCTCGTCGAGAAAGGACGCTGCGCGTCGCACGATGCTTGGTCTCCCGTCGCCGCGTTCGGGCCGGTTAGGGCGACAGCGGCGCGGCGCCGATCTCGATCTCGAGCGACGGCTTCGTGAGCATCGGCGGGAGCAATTCCGCGGGTTGCTGCAGCGGCAATCCGTTCAACCTCAACGACAACACGCTCATCGGCATCAGCCCCGGGGCCGGGGCCGCCGATCCGGGTGCCACCGACCTATCCGCGTCGATGCCGTTCAGCAGCACGAACCAGCCGACGATCTACGAATCTGCCGCGAATCTCGCTGTTGCGCCCCCGAGATCGAGTGCGTAGGCTTCGTCGCCAATGTCCTCCTTGCTCCATGCGGAGATCCTCGAGCAGCCTGGCGCCGTCCGGCGCTTGCTGGACGCGCAAGCCGAGCACGTCGCCGAGATCGCGCGACGCATCGCGGCGAAAGACGTTCGCTTCGTCGTGATCGCCGGCCGCGGCACATCCGACAATGCCGCGCGATACGGGCAGTACCTCTTCGGCGCGCGAAACGGATGGACGGTCGCGCTCGCGACGCCCTCGCTGTTCACGCTCTACCGCCGGCCGCCTCGCATGCCGGGCGCGCTCGTGATCGGCATCTCGCAATCGGGCCAGTCGCCCGACGTCGCGAGCGTCGTGGCCGAAGCTCGAGCGCAGGGCTCGCCGACCGTCGCCATCACGAACGACGCACGATCGCCGCTGGCAAACGCAGCCGAGTACGTCGTCGACCTCAACGCCGGCGACGAACGAAGTGTTGCGGCGACGAAGACGTACACGGCCGAGCTGACCGCGCTCGCGATGCTGTCCCTCGCCTTGTCCGGCGATGCGCAACGCACCGGCGATCTCGAGACCATTCCCGAACTCCTCCGGACGGCACTCGGCTCCGAGCCCGCCGCACGGGCAGCCGCGGAGAAGATGAAGGCGCACGATCGCTGCGTCGTCCTCGGACGCGGCTTCGAATACGCGACGGCGTTCGAGATCGCGCTGAAGATCCAGGAACTGTCGTACGTGCAGGCGGAGCCCTATTCCTCCGCGGACTTCCGCCACGGCCCGATCGCGATGATCGCGCCCGGCTTTCCGATCGTGCTCGTGGCCGTGGGCCGAGCGGTGCGCGATGAGATCGCGGAGCTGCGCGCGACTCTGCGCGAGCGGTCGGCGTCGCTCGTGGTCCTCGGCGACGACGAGGCGATGCGCGATCCGTCGGACTCGTGGATTCCCGTGCCCGCCGGCGCGCCCGACTGGCTGACGCCGCTCGTCTCGGTCGTGCCGGGGCAGCTCCTCGCGTATCACCTGGCGATCGCGCGCGGGACCGATCCGGATCAACCGCGCAGCCTTCGCAAGGTGACTCGGACTCGTTGATCCGCAAACGTTCGGCGGAGTTCAGACAGGGGTGAACGAATCATGATGCTCTCGCTCGCATGCACGACGTCGATCGCGCTCTCGGTTGCGTGCCTCGCGGCGCCGAGGCCGATCGCGATCGTCCCGAAGCCCGTGCACGTCAAACCCACCAAGGGCCAGTTCACGCTGACGGCCGACACGGTGATCGTGGCCACCGCGGACGCAGAAGACGTCGGCCGGTTCCTCGCGCAATCGCTCGCGCCGGCGACCGGTTTCACGCTCGACGTGAAGCCCGACGCGCCGGCGACCGCCCGAACCATTGCGCTCACGATTCGCAGCGCGAAGGCATTCGAGGTGTTTGGCAACGAAGGGTACGCGCTCGACGTGACCCCGACCGGCGTGAAGATCACCGCGCACGAGCCGGCCGGCCTGTTCTACGGCGTACAGACGCTGCGCCAACTCCTTCCGCCGGAGATCTTCGGCGAATCGAAGGTCACGGGCGTCGAGTGGTCGATCCCGTGCGTAGAGATCGAGGATCATCCGCGATTCTCATGGCGCGGCGCCATGCTCGACTGCGCGCGCCACTTCATGCCGAAGGAGTTCGTGAAGCGCACCATCGATCTCTTGGCACTCCACAAGATGAACGTCTTCCATTGGCACCTCACCGACGACCAGGGCTGGCGCATCGAGATCAAGAAGTACCCGAAGCTCACCGAGACGGGCGCGTGGCGGAAGGAGACGCTTCGAGGCCACGCGACCGAAGACGGCAAGGGCGACACCTTCGACGGCATGCGGCACGGCGGCTTCTACACGCAAGACGACATCCGCGAGATCGTCGCGTACGCGCGCGACCGATTCGTCACGATCGTTCCCGAGATCGAGATGCCGGGTCACGCGCAGGCGGCGGTCGCGTCCTACCCCGAGCTCGGCAACACCGGCGCCAAGCTCGACGTGTGGACGTCATGGGGTGTCAGCGAGAACATCTACAGCACTGACGAGAAAACGATTCTCTTCCTCCAGGACGTGCTCGGCGAAGTCATCGGCCTCTTCCCGAGTATGTTCATCCACGTGGGCGGCGACGAGGCGGTGAAGACGCAGTGGAAGAAGAGCGCCGCCGCGCAGGCACGCATGAAGGAGCTCGGCCTGAAGAGCGAAGACGAATTGCAGTCCTGGTTCATTCGCCGCATGAACACGTTTCTGGAGTCGAGAGGCCGATTCCTCATCGGCTGGGACGAGATCCTCGAGGGCGGCCTCGCGCCCGGCGCCGCGGTGATGTCGTGGCGCGGCGAGCAGGGCGGCATCACGGCGGCGCGCGCGGGCCATGACGTCGTGATGGCGCCGACGAGCCACACCTACTTCGACTACTACCAATCGAAGGACACGAGCAGAGAGCCGCTCGCGATTGGCGGATTCCTCCCGCTCGACGTCGTGTACGGCTACGAGCCGATCCCCGCGACACTGACCGCAGACGAGGCGACGCACGTCCTCGGGGCGCAGTGCCAGCTCTGGACCGAGTACGTGCCCGATCCGAAGCAGGCCGAGTACATGCTGTTCCCGAGAGCGTGCGCGCTCGCCGAGGTCGTCTGGTCGCCACGCGAGTCGAAGAGCTTCGCCGACTTCACGGAGCGTCTCGCGACGCACCTCAGGCGGCTCGACGCGCTCCACGTGAACCATCGTCCGCTCAAGCCGTGAGACAACCACCGCGCATGCGAATTCTTCGAATCGCGACGCTTGCTTTCACAGCGCTTGTCGGCAGTGGATGCCGCACCTATTTCGACATCCATACTTCGGCGATCGACGCGGGATGGGTTGCTAGCTCGCACGGCCTTCGACCCTGCCGACTCGAGGACCGTATCGCCAACCGATCGTTGCCCGTTCCGAACCATGTCTTCACGATTCGGCTCCAAGACGGTCGCGTGATTTGTGCGGACACCATGACGATCATCGACGGGCCGACGCTCGACACGCTCGGTGGGAATCCGAACGCATCGCGCCTTGCGGAGCACGCCGGTACCGTGGAATTCACCGCGGTCCTCGAAGACGATCCCAGCGGACTTCGCGCCACCTGGCGCGCGATCGGCCGCGGTGAGTTGAGCTACGTCCGACAAGAAGTGACCCTCGCGGCCCTCAAGAAGGACGTGTCGATCGCGGAGATCTGCCTCGTCGACATGAACCTTCCCGGTGCGCGCGTCGCCGGCACCGTGCCCGGCTCGCCGGTCGTCGCGGGCAACGTCTTCGTCGCGATGGAGAGCCCGCTTTCGTCGAGCACGGTCGACGGCGATCACGTGCGCTGCGCGCTCGCGCGCGAGCTGCCGCTTCGCGCGGGACAGTCGCTCACGTGCTCGTCGGTCATCGGCACGACGACGCCGGGCCAGCTGCGCCGCGGGTTCCTCGCGTATCTCGAGAACGAGCGCGCCCATCCCTACCGCCCGTTCCTCCATTACAACTCCTGGTACGACATCGGCTACTTCACGAAGTTCGACGAGGCGGCTGCGCTCGACGTGATCCAGGCCTTCGGCACGGAGCTGGTGAAGAAACGCGACGTCACGATGAGTTCTTTTCTCTTCGACGACGGCTGGGACGATCCGGCGACGCTCTGGCACTTCCACTCGGGATTCCCGCACGGTTTCACATCGCTCCGCGAGGCGGCCGCGACATTCAATGCGGCCCCGGGCGTCTGGATGTCGCCGTGGGGCGGCTACGGCAAGCCGCACGACGAACGAATTGCGTACGGCAAGGCGAACGGATTCGAGACGAACGCGGAAGGCTTCGCGCTCTCCGGCCCGACCTACTACCGCCGCTTCGAAGAGACGTGCCTGAAGATGATCCGCGACTACGGCGTCAATCAATTCAAGTTCGACGGAACGGGCAGCGCCGCGACCGCGTTCCCCGGGAGCGAGTTCGGCAGCGATTTCGAGGCCGCGATCCATCTCATCGAGCGGCTGCGCGCCGAGAAGCCCGACCTCTTCGTGAACCTCACGACCGGGACGTACCCGTCGCCGTTCTGGCTCCGATACGCGGACTCGATCTGGCGCGGCGGCGAGGACCACGACTTCGCGGGCGTCGGCTCGGATCGCCAACGCTGGATCACGTACCGCGACGGCGACACCTACGAGAACGTGGTGAAGCGCGGACCGCTCTACCCGCTGAATTCGCTGATGCTCCACGGGCTCATCTTTGCCGCCCACGCGAACAAGCTGAACGTCGATCCGGGCGGCGACTTCGACGAGGAAGTGCACTCTTACTTCGGAAGCGGCACGCAACTCCAGGAGATGTACGTCACGCATTCGCTGCTTCGGCCCGAAGACTGGGACGCGATCGCCGAGGCCGCGAAGTGGGCTCGACGCAACGCCGGCGTGCTCGTCGACACGCATTGGGTCGGCGGGGATCCGAAGAAGCTCGAGGTCTACGGCTGGGCGTCGTGGTCGCCCCAGAAAGGAATCCTCGTGCTGCGGAACCCGAGCGATCGCGAGCAGACGTTCTCGCTCGACCCGCGCGCCGCGTTCGAGCTGCCGGTAGGCGCGCCCACTCGATTTGCGGCGCAAAGCCCGTGGCGAAAGGACCGCGGTCGTGAGCCCATCGTCCTCGAGGCCGGCGTGCCTCACGAGTTCTCGCTGAGACCTTTCGAGGTGCTCACGCTCGAAGCGACGCCGGCGGCGCCCGGGAAGGCGTGACATGCACCTTACCTCGCTCGACTGGATGATCGTCGTCGCGTCGATCGTGATCTCGTTCCTGCCGGCCCTCTTCCTCGCGAAGCGCGCGGGATCGAGCACCGCCGAGTTCTTCACGTCGGGGCGGTCGGCGCCATGGTGGCTCATCGGCACGTCGATGGTCGCGACGACGTTCTCGACCGACACGCCGAACCTCGTCACCAACTTCGTTCGCGACAAAGGCGTCGCCGACAATTGGCTGTGGTGGTCGTTCCTCCTCACCGGCATGCTCACGGTGTTCTTCTACGCGCGGCTTTGGCGGCGCTCGCGCGTGCTCACCGACCTCGAGTTCTACGAGATTCGCTACGCCGGGCGCGCGGCTTCGTTCGTGCGCGCGTTCCGTTCCATCTATCTCGGGCTCTTCTTCAACTGCGTGATCATGGCGAGCGTGAACCTCGCGGCGGCGAAGATCGCGAACGTCATGCTCGGCTGGCCGATGTGGCAGACGCTGGCGATCTGCACGGGGCTGAACATCGCGTTTGCCGCGACGTCGGGGTTATGGGGCGTGATGGTCACCGACCTCATCCAGTTCGGAATCGCGATGACCGGCTCGTTCGCGGCCGCGTACTTCGCGCTGAAGCAGCCGGAGGTCGGCGGCCTATCGGGGCTCCTCACGAAGATCGACCCGAAGACGCTCAGCTTTCTCCCCGACTTCGGCGACTGGAGTCTCGCGCTCTCGGTCCTGATCATCCCGATCACAGTGCAGTGGTGGTCGGTGTGGTACCCGGGTGCCGAGCCGGGCGGCGGCAGCTACATCGCGCAGCGCATGCTCGCCGCGAAGAGCGAACGCGACGCGCTCTCGGGCACGCTCTTTTTCAACGTGATGCACTACGCGCTCCGGCCGTGGCCGTGGATCCTCGTCGCGCTGGCGTCGATGCTCGTGTTTCCGCAGCTTTCGGACATCGCCCGGACGTTTCCGTACGTCGATCGTTCGCTCATCGGACACGACATGGCATACCCGGCGATGCTGAAGTTCCTGCCGGCGGGGCTCATGGGCGTGATGGTCGCGGGGATGCTCGCCGCGTACGTCTCGACGCTGTCGACGCACCTCAACTGGGGGACGTCGTATCTCGTCCACGATTTCTACCGGCGATTCGCGAAGCCCGACGCGAGCGAGAAGCACTACGTGCTCGTCGGGCGCATCGTGACGGGAGTCCTCATGGTGCTCGCCGCGCTCCTCACCTTCGTGCTCGACTCGGCGAAGGCGAGCTTCGAGCTGATGATGTCCGTCGGCGCGGGCACCGGCCTCATCTATCTCCTGCGCTGGTTCTGGTGGCGCGTGAATGCCTGGAGCGAGATCGCGGCGATGATCAGCTCGTTCGCCATTGCGATCGGATTCTTCGTC
The DNA here is from genome assembly GCA_016178505.1 of Planctomycetota bacterium. Classification (GTDB taxonomy): domain Bacteria; phylum Planctomycetota; class JACOTG01; order JACOTG01; family JACOTG01; genus JACOTG01. The sequence continues at coordinate 39,685 of JACOTG010000215.1, read as the reverse complement.
GCGAGGAAGCTGGGCCACGACGTACCGTCACACGTGGCGCTCATTGTCACGGTGGCAGCGACGACCGTCGTGTGGCTTGCCGTCACGTTCCTCACGCATCCGACGGAGAGAAAAACCCTCGTCGAGTTCTATCGCCTCGTGCGGCCGGCGGGCCTCGGCTGGAAGCCGATTCGCGATGAGGCGGGCGTGGGTCCGTCTCCCGACAGCCTCGCGCACTCGCTTCTCGGCTGGGTGCTCGGCTGTGCATTCGTCTACGCCGCGCTCTTCGGTGCGGGCAGCTTCCTCTACGGGAGGACGGCGCTCGGCGGCGTCTGGCTCGCCATCTTCTTGGTGAGCGGCATCGGCCTCGTGCGGCTCCTGCCGAAGCTCTGGGCGAAATCGAGCGATTAAACCCGCACGGGCCTTCCTGTCGCGATGCTCCTTGCCTCCGCCTCGACAATGCGTACGGACGTCGCCGCGTCGGCGAGCGTAACGGTCTTCGGGCGTCGCCGCGTGCGGATGCAGTCGAGGAAGTACGCAATCTCGTGGTCGTAGCCCATGCCCGGGGGGATCGCGACGGCGCGCGCCTTCTTGCCGCGCTCGTGGAGCGTCAGCGGCTTCGCGGCCGCGAGGTCGAACACCGCGGTCGCGCGCTCGAAGTTCACGGCGTATTGCATCTGAAAGCCAAACCCCGCCGTCATCGCCCAACTGCCCTCGGCGACGACGAGCGGCACGTCGTCGTAGACGTAGTGCGTGACGACGTGGTCGATCGCGCTCGTCCGAGACGAGTAGCCGCGGCTGCTCACTGCCTTCGGCACCCCGAAACAGTGCTGCACGAAGTCGGTGTCGTGGATGTGGAGGTCGAGGATCGCACCGCCGCACTGCTCGCCGCTCGAGTAGAACGCGCCGCCCGGATGGTTCGTCGCGCGGCGGAACTGAGCGGCGAGCACTCGACCGTACGACTTGCGATCGATCGATTCCTTGAGCCACGTCCAACCGGGCCAGAAGCGCATGCACATCGCGCACATCGAGAGGCCCTTCGCCTTCGCCGCCGCTCGGGCGAGGCGATCGGCGTCGCGCGCCGTCCGCGCGAGGGGCTTCTCGACGAGCACGTGCTTGCCGCGGCGCAACGCCGCGAGCGCAACCTCGACGTGGAGCGGCGTCGGGAGGCACACGTCGACCAGCTCGACCTCGGGATCGCCGACGAGATCCATCGGTTCGGCGTACTTCGTCACCTTGCGAAAGTCGAAACCCTCCTTCGCGGCGCCCGCGATGTTGCCGGCGATCGCCGTCCGACCCTCGCGGCGCTCCCGAACGAGATCGGCAACGGCGACGACCTTCGCGTCGCGTCGTTTGCGGTAGACCTCGAGGTGCGTGCGCCCCATGAACCCGATGCCGATCACGCCGACCTTCGTCACGAGATGTGGTGCCTCAAAGCTCGAGGATTCGGTCCATCGCGCGGCTCGTGCGCTCGAGGAGCGTCGGGTCGGGCGGCATCATCTCGGCGACGATCGTCGTGTCATAGCCGATCGCACGCAGCGCGCCCATCGTCTCCTTCCACGGCACGTCGCCCGCAAGGAGATCGCAAAAGCCGGAGAGGTTGCCGACCGACGTCTTGAAGTCCTTCACGTGGACGCGGCGGATGTGGCTGGTGAGGAGTTCGATCCAATGCGGCGGGTGCTGGTGGTAGCCGAGAACGTTGCCCACGTCGAAGTAGACGCCGACGCGCGGGCTCTCGAACGAATCGACGAACTGGGCCAGCTCGAGCGGCGAGTAGAAGAGCCCGTTCCAAACGTTCTCGACGCAGAGGTCGACGCCGACCTTCTCGGCCGTCCCAGCGAGCGCGTCGACTGCTTCGTGCGCCCAACGCATCGCATCGTCGTAGCGCACGGGGCCGAAGGTCGCGTCCCACGGAATCTTGATCGCACCGGGCACGAAGAGGAGCGCCTTCGCGCCAAGCCACGCCGCGCGCTCGAGTGCGCCGCGATGCAGTTGGATCGACTTCGCGCGGACGGCCGCGTGCGGGCTCGTCGGGCAGCACCCCCAGCTCATGCCGCTCGCAACCGTCTCGAGCGCCAGGCCATGCTTGCGCGCGAGGGCTGCGTACGATTCGCAAGTCTTGCGGTCGGTCGTCGGCGTGAGGACGCCCGTTTCGGCAACGGCCAGCTCGATTCCGCGAAAGCCCGCGGCCTTCGCCTCGGCCATCGCCTCGTCGATCGCGCGCGTCCCCTCGAGCCCCCCGTTCAGGGACCAGTAGCTGATGGCCTTGATCATCTCGATGCCGACGAACTCAGCGCGGCATCAGGCACGAGCCGCCGTGCTTTTTGTGATAGTCCTGGTGGTACTCCTCGGCCGGATAGAACGTCTTCGCCATCTCGACGATCGTGACGATCTTCTTGCCCGCGAATTTCGGCGATGTCTGCAACTCCTTGATGGCCTTTTCGGCTTCATCTTTCTGAGTCGCGTTCGCGGCAAAGATCGCGGAGCGGTACTGCGTGCCGAAGTCCGGACCCTGGCTGTTGAGCGTCGTCGGATCGATGTGGGTGAAGTAGACCCCGAGCAGGTCGTGGAACGTGACGCGCTTCGGATCGAAGACGACCTTCACCGATTCGGCGTGGCCCGTCGTGTCCGTACAGACCTCCTTGTAGGTCGGGTTCTCTGTGTTGCCGTTCATGTAGCCCGAGATCGCATCCATGACTCCCGGCGTTCGCTCGAAAAGGTCTTCGACTCCCCAGAAGCAGCCGCCGGCGAAATACGCAACCTGCGGCTCCACCGGACGCGACTCCGGCGGCAACGGCGAACCGTCGGGGATGAATTTCAGTGCTGCCGAGTTCATGCAAAACCTCTTTCCAGTAGGCGGAGGGCCATCGTCGAACACGTGGCCGAGGTGAGCGCCGGATCGAGCGTCGAGTACCTCGGTTCGTTCCATGCCAAGGGTACTGTCGGTCTTGAGGATCACGTGGTCCGGGTCGATCGGCTCGTAGAACGACGGCCAGCCGGTTCCCGAATCGAACTTCGCCGACGACTTGAAGAGGGGCAAGCCGCCGACCGCGGACACGTAGATCCCGGCGCGCTTCTCGTGCTCCAGCGCGCCGGTGCCGGCAGGCTCGGTCCCCGCCTGCTGGGTGACGCGGACCTGGTCTGGCGTCAGGGTCTTCACGATCTCGGCGATCTGTCCTTGGCTGAGCGGCGTCAAGTCGTAGCCGGACCTCGAGTACCTGGGCCCGCTGGCTGGATGGTCGGTCTGCGTCGCCTGCACTCCGCAGGCAGCACACGCAAGACCGAGGAAGGCGGCCGTGGTGATGGCGAAAAGGATCGTATTCATGGCGTCATCCTATCTTTTCGGTCGCGGCTTTCGAATCGAGCGCTTCCCGATGACGAAAGCTGGGTCGAGGTTTCAGGGCTCGTGTCCGTTTCCCGGCGGCCGCTCGATGCGGCGGCCGTTCGAGCTCGAGATCCATCTACCCGGCGGCTGTTCCGATCGGGGGTGCGACCTCGAATACGAATAGCGCCTTGATCACACGGCCCTGATGTTGGAACTGCGCGCACGCCTTGTACAAGCCCGGCACCGGGAATTGAGCGTTGAACACGATGTCTCCTTCACGCGCGGCCCTGTCGCGACGTGGCTGCCATTTGCGGACTCGAGCGGGTGGCTGTGCACGAAGTTCTCGCGGTCCTGGCTCACCACGATCTTGTGACCCATTGCCCCGCTGAGGACTCCCGACGACGCCTCACCCTTCCGAATTCGCGCGCGACCGCGTACCCTTGCGCGCTCAGGAGAACTCCCGCGCTCGACGTGCTCGTCGTCGTTAGTGAGATAGGCGGCGCCGTCGCCGCCGAAGGATCCCTGGGGAGGACCGACCATGCTCACCGTTGCGTGCCTTCTCGCGCTCGTCGGGCAAATTACGGTCGACGGAAATCTCGATGACATCCGCGCCGTCGCGCAGGCGAGCCAGCGCGATCCGGTGAACGAAGTCTGCGCGGCGGCGCGGAGTGGGTTCGACTTCTCGAACGTCTACGTCTACTACGCCGTCGACACGGACACTGTTTTCGTGGGTCTCGATTTGATGGACATTCCGGACCCTCACGGAATCCCCGGTTCTCCTGTGTGGGGACTTCCAGGCCTTGGAGTGCCCGGCGATGCGGACGGAGACGGAGATCCGGATTCGCCGGCAACGAATCCAATCTGCGTGGCGGCGCCGTTCGTCGATGAAGACGGGGTCGGCCCGGATGAGTTCTATTGGGTCATGCTTGACCCCAACAACGGTGGCGGGCTTCGGTCGACCATCCTGGCGCAGTATCGAAACAACCGGTTCGACATCGGCACCTATCCGGATCGCACGCCGATTCCCGGAGCGTCGGGTGCCATCGCGCTCGGCACGATCGGGGCTTCGCATCATCCGACACAGATCCCCGACGAGAATCCGTCGACCGCCGACATCGAGATGCGAATCGATCACTGGAGTCGCTACGACTCGACACCGGCGAACTTCTCGGTGGTCGCAATAGGGGCGTTCTATGGTCTTCCCAGCGATTCCACCAATGCCGTTCTCGTCGACATCGGCAGTCATTCATGCGCATCCGGTGCGGTCAACGAATCCAGCGGCACAACGGATCGTGTCCTTCGGATCAACGGAAACGACACGGTTAGCGTCGCGGCACTTTCGACGCCGATCGACGTGAGCCTTGACGTGTCGCTCGACGGTCCGAATCCCGCGCGGTACGTGCTCTGGATCTGGGCCGGATCACTCGTCGACTCGTTCGACGTGAACGCGAGAGGCACGGCGCTCGGTTGCACCGTGGGCGCGACCCCGCTTCGTCGCTTCGAGCAACCGCAGCCGTTCCGATGTCTTCGCAGTCCCGACCTGCCGTCTCGCGTCTGCGGATCACTCGCCGAACCGAACGCTCCGCCTCGCGCGCCGTGGAGCATCACGCGCCGTCGAGGATTCTCGGTGCCGATCACGCTCACGTTGCAAGGGATCCTCGAGGACGAGGGCGCGAGCAACCCAATCGGCTTCAGCGTGACCAATGCCGTCGTCGTGGAGGTGCAGTAGATTCGGCGAAAGGAATCGCAACATGATTGCACATCGAACCACGCCGCATATGAGAGTTGCCCTCGCGCTCATACTCGTTGTCGCCTCAGCGCTTCGCGCCAGTGCGCAGCCCGCGAGCTTTCTTCGAGCACCTGCGCTGCCGTCCTACTCGATCACGCCGTCCGGCTTCACGGTCGAGTGCTGGGTTCGAGTACGAGCGCTCATTCAAGTCGGACCGCGCATCCTCTCCGCCGGCGATGGAGATGCGGATTCCCGCAGCCGTTTCGCTGCCTCCGCGGCGGGCTCAATTCGCTCGTGTGCACCGACGTGCCGGAGATTCGCTCACCGGCTCGCGCGCCGTGGACGCTGACGCATCCGGGATTCCCGTCGCCGATTGACGTGACGATTCAAGGCGTGTTGCAAGACGATGGCTCGGCGAATCCGCTCGGATTCAGCGTGACCAACGCCATTGTCGTGCACGTGCAGTGATTCCGGGAAGTAGGACAACTGCTCGGTCCGCTCGCGATTGGCGTCTATCGTCGTTGCAGCTGAACTCGATGAAAGGCAAGTGGGCCCGCCAGGACTCGAACCTGGAACCAAGGGATTATGAGTCCCCTGCTCTGACCGTTGAGCTACGGGCCCGGTCGCGCTTGGGCCTCTCGTCTACCGGGTCGCCGCGGCGGCCGCAAGCCGTCTCTCGACGAAAGCGGACGGGCGAACCTCATCAGCTCGCCCGTCCGCATGAATTGCTGGACGAACAGTCGTTGTCGATTACGGCGTGATCTGCAGCGTCACCGCGTTCGTCACGCTCTTGCCGGATGCGTTGCCGGCGCCGCCGTCCTCGACGACGCCTTGCAGGACGAACGTGATCGGCGACGGGAAGCCCGCGTTGCGCACGCGCGTCCACGGCGCGGTCGCGGGCGACGGGCTCAGCTCGGGCACGCCCGAGCAGTACTCGGGGCCGAGGCCGCCTCGCAGACATCGGAACGGCTGCGGCGTCACACCCACATTGAACGGCGACGGCTCGAGCGTGCAGCCGAGCGTGTCCGGACCAATCGTGAGCGTCTGCGGATTCTGCGCGACGTTTCGATGGACCCACACGGCATACATCGCGGGGTTCGGGCCAACCGGCGAGACGCCGAGGACGACGGTGATCGGCGCGTTGACGCGCGCGGTCACGATCCCATTTACGTCGCCGAACGACCCATTCACGCTGAGGACCTTCGACACCGTCCCACTGCTCGAGTTCACTCCGCCGGTGACGCACGGGTTCTCGCATTCGTCGGGAACGCCATTGGCGTTCAGGTCCTGCGACGTGCCCGCAAGGATGTCGCAAGCGTCGGCAATGCCGTTGCCGTTGCAATCGGGCGGGTTGATTCGCGGCACGATTTTGAAGATCTCGCCCCCGCCATCGACGATGTACACCTCGCCGTAGGCGTCCTCGCCGAACGAGTAGACCGAATTGATCGCCAGCCCGCCGCCCGGTGCGAGCTCGCTCGTCCGCTCGGTGAAGTTCGTAATCGAACTTCCGTTCCAACCGAACGTCCAGATTCTCGCGGAGCACGCGTCCGAGTAGAAGTAGATGCCCTGGAAGCTCGGGATTGCGCAGCCACGATAAACGTACCCTCCCGTGATCGCGCAGCCGAACGAATGCGTGAAGGTCTGGACGGGAGGCGTGAGCGCCATTCCGTTGCATGCCTCGAAGTTGACGACGTTGTTTCCCTCCATGCAGGCCCAGCCGTAATTGCGGCCGCCGTCGAGGGGATTCTCGTGGTCGACCTCTTCGATCGTGTTCTGGCCGACGTCGCCGATCCACATTTCGTGAGTCAGGCGGTCGAAGCTCCAGCGCCACGGATTGCGCATGCCGAAGTCCCAGATCTCGTGCGCGATCGAGGGGCTCGCCGCGAACGGATTGGTCGGCGGGATGCCGTAGTTCTTGGTCGCGTCGGTCGGGAAATCGTCCGTGTCGACGTCGATGCGCAGCATCTTCCCGAGGAGCGCGGTCGAGTTCTGTGCGTTGTGGAACTGATCGTTCGCCCCGCCACCGTCGCCCGTGCCGGCGTAGAGATAGCCGTCGGATCCGAACTGGATGCAGCCGCCGTTGTGGTTCGTCGCGCCCGTGTGCGGGATCGTGATGATGACGCGCTCGCTGAGCGAGTTCGCGACGTCCGGGTTCCCCGACACCGTGAATTCGGAGATCCTCACCTGAGTGGTCGACGGGTTGTAGTAGACGTAGAAGCGACCATTCGAGGCATAGTTCGGATGAAATGCAAGTCCGAGGAGCCCCTGCTCACCGCCGAACGCGACACGCGCCGAGATGTTCAGGAAGTCCGTTGCGAGCAGGCTTCCGTTTCGCAGAATGCGAATGTGCCCGTTTTGCTGCTCGATGAAAATGCGCGAATAGTCACCGGGAGGCGAGCACACGTAGACCGGCGCGGTCAACCCCGACGCGACGCGACGCGTCGTGAGCGTTTGGCCGTGCGCCGTGTCCATCAGGGAAGCCGCTCCTACACACGCGGTGCCGATCAGCGCCAACTTTCTCAGGGTGTCCATGAACTCTTCGCTCCTCCGATTCTCTAGGGACGAGACAGCGACCAGGGTGATTCTCCGTTCACGTGCGATCCCAACGCGTGACGAGAGGCCCCTTTTTCGAACGGCAAGCTCGCGAAACCAGTGACGATCTGCCTTGTGGGTGGACCGAGCCGAAGCGCCCCGAGATTCTAGCCTCCCAAACCGAAACCGCAAAGGCCTTGTGCGCCGGCGCGACAATCGCGAGTCCACCGCGAGTTCGTGACGCCGCGTGGTGCGACGCCTCGATCGAAAAGCCAGACAGCGTGCTAAAGCGATCCGATCCGAATCGCCGAAAGCGGCTCTCGTCGGGACCTCGTCCGGCGTCGCGAGGAAGGCCCAGTGAGGTTCTTCCAGCGTCAATGGCCGGTGTAACCGTCATTCATCGATCTGTCGGTGGGATCGGAGGATCGCGCCCGGCCGGCGTGAAAACGCTCGGCACGACCCAGCCACATCTGGTAATCGTGGGCCTGAAAAGGCTAGCGGGGCACCGGGGTTTGACGGGTTCCGATCGGCTCGAGTAGGCTCGGTTTGGAGTACATAGATAAGGATAGGAGGGCAGTCAGCCGCCGGCTCGTTCGCTTGACACTCGGAAAGGGACCGTGCTATCACGGCCGACCTTTCACCGGGGCGGGACGCGGAGGCGACGTCTCGCTTCGCTCCCTGCGCCGGCGGCGCTGGATTCGAATGGGTAAATCGCTCGTCATCGTCGAGTCGCCCGCGAAGGCCAAGACGATCAACAAGTTCCTCGGCTCGAAGTTCGTCGTCAAAGCCTCGATGGGACACGTCCGCGATCTCCCCAAGAAAAAACTCGGGATCGACGTCGAGCACGACTTTGCGCCCGAGTACATCGTGATCCGCGGGCGAGGCAAGACGGTTTCCGACCTCCGGAAGACCGCCGAGAAGGCCGACGCGGTCTATCTTGCGCCCGACCCCGACCGCGAAGGTGAGGCCATCGCCTGGCACCTCCTCGAGGCGCTCAAGATCCCCGCCGAGAAAGCCCACCGCGTCACGTTCAACGAGATCACGAAAAAGGCGATCGAGGAAGCATTCAAGCACCCGCGAGCGATCAGCATGGACAAGGTCAACGCGCAGCAGGCGCGCCGGGTCCTCGATCGGCTCGTGGGCTACCAGCTCTCGCCGCTCCTGTGGAAGAAAGTCGCGCGAGGGCTCTCCGCGGGCCGCGTGCAGTCGGTCGCGGTGAAGTTGATCGTGCAGCGCGAGCGCGAGATCCGCGCGTTCGTCTCCGAGGAGTACTGGAAGATCACGGCGACGCTCAAGAAGGGCGATCCGAGCGCCGTCGTTCCGCGAATCGTTCTCGCCGGGACGCCAGACGCGCCCGTCGCGGAAGAACCGCTCGAGCCGGATGCCTTTCTCGCCGAGCTGGAAAAACTCGACGGCCAACCATTCCAAGCAAAGACCGGCGACGAGGCGAAGGCTCTCGTCGAGGAGCTTCGCGGCGCGGCGTACGTCGTCCGCTCGGTCGAGCGCAAAGAAACGGACGAAAAGGCGCCGCCGCCGTTCATCACCTCGACGCTGCAGCAGCAGGGATCGATCCGCCTCCACTACTCCGCCAAGAAGACGATGATGCTGGCGCAGCAGCTCTACGAAGGCGTCGAGATCGGCTCGGAAGGCGCGGTCGGTCTCATCACCTACATGAGAACGGACTCGACGTCGGTCTCGCAGGAAGCCATCGGCGAGATCCGCAAGTTCATCCCCGAGCGATTCGGCGCGGCGTATCTGCCGGACACGGCGCCGCGATTCAAGGCGCGCGCCGGAGCGCAGGAAGCGCACGAGGCCGTTCGTCCGACCAGCGTCTACCGCACCCCCGCCGACATGAAGTCGTTCCTGACCGGCGACCAGTTCCGCCTCTACGAGCTGATCTGGAAGCGCTTCGTCGCGAGCCAAATGAAGCCGGCGCGCATCGCGGTGACGACCGTGCAGGTCGAGGCGAAGCGTGGCACGTTCGTGGCTCGCGGCCGGGAGATCCTATTCGACGGCCACACGGTGGTGAGCGGCACGCGGTCGGCCGACGACGAGCCGGTGCTGCCGTCGATGCGCGAAGGCGAACGACTCGCGCTCGTGGCGCTCGCGCCGACGCAGCATTTCACGAAGCCTCCGGCGCGCTACACGGAAGCGACGCTCGTGAAGGCACTCGAGAAGCGCGGCATCGGCCGGCCTTCGACGTACGCTCCGATCATCTCGACCATCGAGGCGCGCAATTACGTCCGCAAGGAAAAGCGCAAATTCTTCGCGACCGACCTCGGCGAGATCGTCACTGATCGTCTCGAAGCGCACTTCCCGCACATCATGGACGTCGAATTCACGAAGCGCATGGAAGGCGAGCTCGACGAGATCGAGGATGCGAAGGCGAACTGGGTCGCCGTGCTGCGCGAGTTCTACACGCTCTTCCAGGACGACTTGAAGCGCGCGTACGTCGAGATGAAGGGCGACGTCCCCGAAGAGAAGTGCGAGAAGTGCGGAAAGCCGATGGCGATCAAGTTCTCCCGCCACGGCAAATTCCTCGCGTGCACCGGCTACCCGGAGTGCAAGAGCTCGCGCCCGCTCGAGGGTCCGCGTCCGGCGCCCGAGGCGACCGACAAGGTCTGCGAGAAGTGCGGAAAGCCGATGGTCATCAAGACCGGACGGCGCGGTCGGTTCCTCGCGTGCTCGGGTTATCCGGAATGCAAGAACGCTCGCAATCTCGACGGGGAGGGTCCGCCGCCGCCGCGCGAAACGGACATCGTCTGTGAGAAGTGCGGCAAGCCGATGGTGATTCGCACGGGCAAGCGCGGCGAGTTCCTCGCGTGCACGGGATACCCGAAGTGCAAGAACGCGATGGACGTCGACGAGAAGGGCCAGCCCGTGAAGCCCGAGATCACCGACGAGAAGTGCCCGAAGTGCGGCAGCCCGATGGCGATCAAGCGCGGGCCTCGCGGGCGGTTCTTTGCGTGCACCGCGTACCCGAAGTGCCGTGGGTCGAAGCCGATCCCCGGCGAGGAGCCGCCGAAGCCCGAGCTGTCCGACAAGGTCTGCGACGACTGCGGCAAGCCCATGGCCATCAAGACCGGAAGGCGCGGGAAGTTCCTCGCCTGCACCGGCTACCCGAAGTGCAAGAACACGATGCCCTACGAAGCCCCGAGCGGAGGCTCGCCGCAAGCGAGCGTGTGATGGCGGACGCAGCGCGGTCGTTGGGGACGAACGGCTTCGTCGCGTGGTCCCTCAGCGACATGCCGCTGTATCCGCACCTCTACGCGATCCCCATCGTGTTCACGCTCGGCGTCGCCGTCGGTTGGCTCCTGCGCCATTGGTATCGAAACAAGTCCTGATTGCCCCGCCTCGAGAAAGCACCTATGGACATCACGCCGCTGCGGGCTCCCGGGTACGAAGACGTTCGCCGTTGCCGAGACCAGGCGAGCGGCCTCCATGCGATCATCGCCGTGCACTCCACCGTCCTCGGGCCTGCGCTCGGGGGCATGCGCGTTCATCTCTACCGAGGCGAGGACGAGGCCTTGACCGACGTCCTGCGGCTCGCCGCGGGAATGACGTTCAAGGCGGCGCTCGCCGATCTGCCGCTCGGCGGCGGCAAGGCCGTGTTCATCGGCGATCCGAAGCGCCACAAGACCGAGTCGCGGCTCCTCGCAATGGGTCGATTCGTCGAGTCGTTCGGCGGACGATACGTCACGGCGGAGGACGTCGGCTGCGAAGTGCGCGATCTCGAGATCCTCGCGAAGGAAACGCGACACGTCACCGGATTGTCTCGCGAGTCCGGCTCGAGCGGCAATCCCGGGCCCGCGACGGCGCTCGGCGTCTACCACGGGATCCGTGCGTGCCTCGACGAAGTGTTCGGCTCCCCCGATCCGTTGGGCCGCTCGGTCGCGATTCAAGGCGTCGGAAGCGTGGGAGCGGGCGTCGCGAGGCATCTCGCGCAAGCGGGCGCGCGACTCACGATGTCGGACATCGAAGTCAGCAAGGTCGAGCGCGTCGCACGCGAAGTCGGCGCTCGCGTCACCTCGCCGGAAGAGATCATCTACGAGCAGTGCGACGTGCTCGCGCCCTGCGCACTAGGCGGGATTCTCGACGATCACGCAATTCCGCGGCTGCGCTGCCGGATCGTCGCCGGCTGCGCGAACAACCAGCTCCTCGAGCCGCGACACGGTGATCTTCTCGCCAAGCGCGACATCCTCTACGCACCGGATTACGCGATCAACTCGGGCGGCATCATCAACATCGCGTCCGAGCTACGCCCCGGCGGATTCGACGAGAAGTGGGTGCAGGCGCGCCTCCAAGGAATCGCCGACACGTTGCGCCAAATCTTCCGGATCGCCCGCGAAGAGCGAATCGGAACCCACGTCGCCGCGGACCGCATCGTTCGCGAGCGCCTCGCCGCCGGTAAGCGCGCCACGAGCTGAAGTCTTGCTGTGGTGAACTTCGGCGCCACCTGCGTCGTCGTCTCGCAGGCGGGACGCGACCGATTTCGCTGCGTTCGACATTTTTATTCAATCGCCATCGATTCGTCGTCGTGCTCTGTCACCTAACGAATGAACGACTCAAGAGACAAGCTCGCGTGGTGCCGTGATGCCGCGACTGCGGGAAACGGCGTCGTCGAGAATCGGTTCGAGGTGCTCGCGAGCTGGTTCGACCCAATCGGCGACAAGCGCCGGTGGTGATCGCACCGAGCCACGCTCAGCGCATCCAGACGTCCTCGCGCGGAAACGGAATGCGGTACGACACGGCCCACTTCTTTCCCCCGATTTCGATCGCCTGCTTCTCGCCTCGCGAACGCAGCAAATCGCGCAGCCGACGGAGTTCTTTCGAGTCGAGGTAGAGGCTGAGGTCCTCTCCGCGATGGCGCGTCGAGGCGTCGTCGACGCCGGGCCAGTCCTTGGGCCATAGCAGCGGGGTCTCGGGCGAGTACTCGTAGGGCCACGCGAGCACTTCGATCTTCTCGGGGAGCCACGGCTTCGCGCCGGCGTTGGCGTACGCATGCATCGCATCGAGAGCGTGTCGAAAAGCGAGCGGCGCCTTTTCCCGCGCGTCGGCATCGCGCCGGAGATCGCCGTAGACGGAGACCGACTTCCTTTTCTCGCCGACCCACGAGTGGATCGTGCACGTCGGCTGGTCGGACGCGTCGCTGCATTCGTACTTCGGTGCGAGCGCGTCGAACGCCGCTCGGTCGCCGCCGACGACCGACACGACGAGAGTCAGGCGCGCCTCCGCATCGAGTGTCGCCGACACGAGCGTCGGCTCGGCGCCCTCAACGATGCGATGAAAAATCACGAGCCCGTCATCGTAGAGCGCGAAGCTCGGCGAGTCCGACCCCACGACCATGAGCCAAGGATCGGATTCGACGAGCACGAGCAGCGGGCGCCTTTCCGCGCCGAACGCCAAGACGCATGAGAGGATCGGCAGAATCCACGTCATCGAGTCGCCTCCGGTTCGCCGTGCGGGACACTCACGGCGAACCGGAGATTGTCGCGCATCTCCGCGGCGCTCGCACGCGCCAACTCACGGCCGGCGGTGATCAAATCGCCTGCGACGGACCTTTCACGAACCGGGGCTTGCGATCGCCGTTCGGTGCCGCCGAACGCCGCGCAGCCCTGTGTGATTGCAGGACGACTGCGAGCGCATCCTCGATCCGGTCGACGAGCACGAAGTCCATCGCCTCGCGCACTGCCGGCGGCAGCTCGGCGAGGTCCTTTTCGTTCTCCCTCGGCAGCACGACACGGTGGATGCCTGCTCGTCTTGCGGCCAAGACTTTTTCCTTGATCCCGCCGACGGGGAGCACGAGTCCGCTCAGCGTGATCTCGCCGGTCATGGCGACGTCCGCGACGATGGGCTTGCCCGTGTAGAGCGACGCCAGCGCGCTCACCAGCGCGACGCCCGCCGACGGCCCGTCCTTGGGAACGGCTCCTGCCGGGACGTGCACGTGAACTGCCGAATCGCGGAAGAGAGCGCCGGGGATACCGAGCGCCTCGGCATGGGACCAGACGAAGCTCTGCGCCGCCTTCGCAGATTCGCGCATGACGTCGCCGAGCGAGCCCGTGATCCGTAGCCCGTGGCCGCTCGGAAGCAGCGTCGACTCGATCGTCAGCACCTCGCCGCCCGTTTCGGTCCACGCGAGCCCCGTGGCGACACCCGCCGGGAGGTCGCGCCGCGCACGCTCCGGAAGGAAGCGCTCGGGACCGAGCAGAATTGCGAGGTCCTGCGGCTTCAGAGGAGCAGATTCCGTCGCGCCCTCGGCGACGCGGCGCGCCACCTTGCGTGCCAGCGAGCCAATCGCCCGTTCGAGCTGGCGGACGCCGGCTTCGCGCGTGTAGCCGGCGATCAATCGCTGCAGCGTCTCGTCGGTGATGACCATCTGCTCGTCGCGGAGGCCCGCCTCGGCGATGCGACGCGGAATCAAGTATCGGCGCGCGATGACCGCCTTCTCCTCGTGGCTGTAGCCCGAAAGGCGCAGCACCTCCATTCGGTCGAGCAGCGGACGCGGCACCGGATCGAGCGCATTTGCCGTCGTCACGAAGAACACCTTTGATAGATCGAACGGTAGGTCCAGGTAGTTGTCGCGGAACGTCGAGTTCTGCGCGGGATCGAGGACCTCCAAGAGCGCGGCCGCGGGATCTCCGCGGAAGTCGCGACCGAGCTTGTCCACTTCGTCGAGCATGAGCACCGGGTTCGACACGCCCGCTCGGCGAATCGCCTGGACGATTCGTCCCGGCATCGCGCCGATGTACGTGCGCCGATGGCCGCGGAGCTCGCCCTCGTCGTGCAGGCCGCCGAGACTCATCCGCTCGAACTTGCGTCCGAGAGCGCGCGCGATCGACTGGCCGAGAGACGTCTTGCCGACGCCGGGGGGGCCGACGAAGCACAAGATGGGGGCCTGCGCCTTGGGGTTCAACTTCATCACCGCGAGGTGCTCGAGGATTCGGTCCTTCACCTCTTCGAGATCGTAATGATCCTCGTCGAGGACTTGCCGTGCTCTCGGGAGGTCGAGCGCGTCTTCGGTCGTTCGCCGCCAGGGCAACTCGAGGATCAGCTCGAGGTGAGCGCGCGTGATCTGGTAGTCGGGTGCGGCGGCCTGCCCCTGCGCCAGCCGCTCCAGGTCCCGATCGGCCTCTTTGCGGATGTCGTCGGGCAGATCCGCTTCCTTGAGCCGCGTACGCAGAGCCTCGACGTCGGATTGTTCGGGGCTCCGGTCGCCCAGCTCTTCTTGGATCGCACGCAGCTGCTGGCGAAGGAGGTAGTCGCGCTGCTCCTTGCCCATCTCCGATTGCGCGCGGCTCGCGATCTTGTCGCGAAGCTCCAGCACCTGCACCTCGCGACCGAGGTGATCGAGCACGAGCTTCAGGAGCGCGCTTTGCGTCGGCGCCTCGAGGAGCGCCTGCTCCTTCCCGGCGTCGAGGCTCATCATCGTGCCGAGCGTGTACGCGAGCAGGATCGGCGACATCTCTCGGGCGTGCGCCTGGAACTGTGCCACCTCGCGTCCGCCTCGAGGGCGCAAGAGCGCAATGACGCGATCCGCGAGATCGAGGACGGTGCGGTGAAGGGCCTCGAATTCGGTGTCGCCGGCGTCGGGCGCCGGCATCGGCAACGGGCGAACACGGGCGCGCAGGTGGGATTCGCCTTCTTCGATCTCGTCGAGCACCACGCGTTCCACGCCATGCACCAGCAGCTCGTAGCCGCCCTTCACTTGGTTCATCCGCTTGATCACCGCGCGGGTTCCCACGACGTGGAGGTCTTCTTTCTTCGGCTGATCGATCGCGGGGTCACGCTGAGCGACCACGACGACGAGCTTCTCTTCAGTGGCCAGGGCCGCACGGGCAGCGGCAACGGAGATGGGACGGCCGACCGAAAGCGGCATCGGCAATTCGGGAAAGAGAACGGACGTCTTGATGGCGAGCAGCGGAAGCGTCGTGTTCGCGGATCCCTTCGTCGTCATGAATCACCTCCCGGTGTTTGAAACCGGTTCCAATTTCACGAGAACCATTCCGCGGTCGTGATCGATCGACACGCGGACGGACTCGAGTTCGTCGGGTAGTTCGATTTCACGCTCGAAACGGCTGTACGCGATTTCCATCCGGTAATGCTGGACACCCGCGCAGGAGTGCCGATCTCGGCGAATCCCCGCGACCGTCAAGCACCCGCGCCGAAGCCGGACTTCGATGTCCTCGGGTCGCACGCCGGCCAGCTCCAGCTTCACGAGCCAACCGTCCGGCGTCCGGTAGACGTCTGTCGCCGGGGCCCAGCACCCGCCGCCGGAGCGCTCGTCTTCCGCAAGGAAGAACACGCGCAAGATCGGATTGACCTCGTCCATGGGATCGATTCCTTCCGTCACTAAGGAGATTCAGATCCCGCTCGTGCGAGCGCGACCGAAGTGGCACACATGTAGGCGCGAGATCGGAGTCGTCAACCCACGACGTTCGGTTGACCGGAGCCGGATCGGAGGCTAATCGAGGCCGAGCGTGATCCGCGCGCGAGATAGGACGTCGCAGTATTCGGCGTTGTCCGGGTCGAGCTCGAGCGCCCGCCGAAGGAGGCGCATCGCCTCGAACGGATCACGAATCGAGGGGTCCTCGCTGTCGAGGCGCAGAATGCCTTCGCCGCACCATGCGGTCGGCAGGTTCGGGTCGTCGTGGATTGCCCGCTCGAACTCGACGAGCGCTTCGCGGTCCCGGCCCACTCGCTGCAGGAGTTCTGCGCGATCGGCGCGAACCGGCGCGTGAGATCGTTCCTCGAGTGCGCGAGCGTACGAGTCGATGGCGTCGTCGAGATCGCCGAGATCCCGATGGCAAATGGCCTGCAACACCCAGGCGTCCATCCAGTTCGGGTGGCGGGCGAGCGCCTCGCGCAGATATCGAAGGGAGACGCGTGGCTCGCCGAGATCGAACCACACGTCGGCGATCCAGTAGTAGGTTTGGCCCCAATCCGGCTTGAGAGCGAGCGCGCGCTCATACGCGACGAGCGCATCCCATCTCCGGCCGAGCAGCCGGAGGACTCGACCGTGCGTGTAGAGGACGTCCGTCCGCGACGGATCGAGTTCGAGCGAGCGCCTCACCGACGCCTCGGCCTCCGCGACGCGGCCGTCCTCGAGCAACGCCTTTCCGCGACGCCAGGGCCATTCCGCGCTCTCGGGCTCGCTCGATTCCAATCGAGCAAACGTCTCGACGGCGTCCGCCTCGCACCCGCGATCCATCTGCAGATCACCCTTCAAGCCAAGAGCCATCGCCGTCCACGCGTCGTCGCGTCTCGCCATCGCTTCGAGGCGCACCTCCAGTTCCTCCGCCAGCGCCAGGTGTCCGGTCATGCGCTCGAGGCACGCGCGACGATAGACGATCTCCGGCGAGTCGCCGTGGCGCTCGCCTGCCGCGGTCAGCAGTGCACGCGCTTCGTCGAACGACTCTTCCGCCATGAGGTTGAAGGCCAGCGCGTCGATCGCGCGGCCTTCGTCGGGGGCCAACGCATACGCGCGCCGCGCCGTCTCCATCGCCTCGCGCCGGCGATACGATCTTCGAAGGCAGCACGACAGCTCTGCCACGAGAACGGGATCGTCGGGCGTCACGGAAAGAGTGCTCCGCACGACGGCTTCCGCTTCCTCCTGCCGACCGGCGCTCTCCAATGCGACGGCGAGCGAAAGGGTGACGGATCGATCGTTGCGACGGATCTCGCTCGCGAGGCGAAGCTCGCGAATCGCGTCCGCGGTGCGGCCGAGCCTCGTGAGGTTTCGGGCCCGGATCCGGCGCCACTCGAAGCACGACGGCCGAAGCTCGAGCGCGCGGTCGATGGCCTCGAGAGCGGCGTCGAAATTCGTTTGCGCCTCTCGATAGAGGGCAAACAGCGCGAAGTCCCGGTCCGTTCGCCCCGGGATCGCAACGCTCGGGTCGTCCACGGGCCGCACGCCATCCTGCCCGGCTCGGGCGAGTCGGAGCCCGCACCAATCGGCAAGTGTCGCTCCGGCTGCTGCCGTCTCGCGCCCGTACAGCGCGGCCGCCGCTTCGTTTTCGCGACGGAAGAGGTGCAAGTCCGCCAGCCGACCGGCTGCGCCCGGAATTGGCGGCTCGATCCGCACGAGGCGCGCCAGTTCTTCCTCGCTTTCGGAGGTGTCGCCGTGCTGGAAGAGCTGGTCGACGCGCACGAGTCGCGCTCCCGCTTCGAGTCGCTCGAGGAGGGCACCACGCCGCACGAGCATCCCGACCATCGTTGCGGTGACCACGAGCAACGCACCGATCGCAGAAATCGTCACGACGCGAGTCGACGGCCTCAGCAGCCGTCGCCACAGCCGACGGATCTTCCCGGGGCTGGACGCGTGAATCGGCTCGAACCGCAGAATCCGACCCAGCTCCGCCTCGACGTCGCGGGCATCGTCATAGCGATCCTGCGGACACTTCTCGAGGCACGTCTCGAGCACGATGCGTACGTCGCGCGGAACGCGGCTGGGATCCGGCCACGCCGGAGCCGCGCGCTGAACGCTCTCGAGCAGCCCGGAAGTCGTCGAACCTTCGAACGGACTCCGGCCGCACAACGCCTCGAACGCCATCGCGCCAAACGAAAAAACGTCGGAGCGCGGGTCGAGCAACTCCCCTCGGGCCTGTTCGGGCGAGGCATACTGCGGCGTTCCCACGAACCCGGACGTGAGCGTGGCGCCCGTTCGTCGGTCCTCGCGCGCGAGTCCGAAGTCGACCAGAAAGGGCCTCCCCACCCGATCGACGAGGACGTTGGCTGGCTTCACGTCGCGATGCACGATCCCGCGTTGGTGCGCGGCGCCG
This sequence comes from Planctomycetota bacterium, assembly GCA_016178505.1. GTDB lineage: Bacteria > Planctomycetota > JACOTG01 > JACOTG01 > JACOTG01 > JACOTG01. Next base: position 21,342 of record JACOTG010000215.1, on the reverse strand, counting down.
AGCGCTCCCGCGATCTTGTGGAGGGCACGGAGGACGAACGGAAGCCAACCCGGTTCTCCGGGGTGCGGGAGCATGGGGGCGCGACCCAACATCACGTCCTTCAGCGTCACCCCATCGATCAAATCGACGGCGACGTAATGGAATCCCGGGACCGCTCCCGCCGCGTGAAGACCGACGATCGCCTCGTGACGGACCGACGCGAGCATGCGTCCCTCGCGTTGGAGTCGCAGCAGCTCCGACGAACTCAATCCGGCCGGATCGTGCGGCACGAGCTTCAATGCGACGGAACGGCCGACCGACACTTGCAGCGCGCGATACACCACCCCCATCCCGCCCCGGCCGATTTCGCGCTCGATGAGGAAATCGGCGACTCGATCGCCGGGCTTCGGGAACCCGACGTTCGAGTCGGGAAGGACGTCGAATTGCAGGAACGCGAGCGCTCTCGCCTGAGCTTCGTTCTCCGCGCGGAACGGAGTCCCGGTCGTACTCATGGTTCGAACTCGCGAAGTTCGCGTGCGCATCGCTCGAGCCCGCGCTTGAAGCGAAGCGACACGGTGCTCTCGTCCACGCCGATCCGTGCGGCGGCCTCTCGCCCGCTCAGCCCTTCATAGAGCTTCAACAGGATCGCCTCGCGCTCGGTGGCCGGCAGCTTGGCGAGTGCCTCACTCACTTTCGTTTCGAGTTCTCGCCGGCGCTCGCGATGCGAAACGCCGGTCGCCGTGTGCTCCAACGCTTCCCGCAAGCCGAGCGGCGGCGATGCGCCGCGCTTCGCCGACGCCGGCGGTGGAACGCGATGAAGCGAGCGACCCGCGTGCAGGATCTTCATGCGAAGGATCCCGGCGAGCCAGCGTTGGAGCGATCCGGGCCCGCGATATTCGAATCGTTCGAACGACCGAATCGCCTCGGCCCAGACTTCTTGCAGTAAATCGTCGACGTCGTACGCACCACCGATGCGGCGGCCCATTCGGAAGTGAGCGAGCACCCGAATCCGGCTGTCGACGCGACGGAGCAACTCTCCCCACCCGACCTCGGGACGATGCTCGATTTCCGACAGCACCGCGCGAGTCGTGGCGTTCGAGTCGACCGCCCCGAGATCGAGAGACGATCTCTTGGTGCGGTCCTCGCAGCGAGAGCGAGGCTTCATGTTCGTTTGGAGCGATCGAACGAAGACGTGCTCGTGACGTGGCGCAGATTAATCGACGGAATTGCCTCAAGCAAGAGGCGCCTCGTGGAAAGGAGAGATGCCGCGCTTCTGCACGGTGTCGGAGATCCCGTCGTTCCGAATCCCGGTTCGGCGTCGTGATCCGACGGAAACGAAACCGTCTCCCCGAACGAGGTGAATCATGACTCGCACCCAATGGATCCTTGCGCTCGGCGTTTTCGCGGCCGGAACGATCGCTTCGGTGATCTTTCCCTGGAACTGGCGCAACGGAGCGACCTCGCGAAGCGAGGTTCACGCCGCCATGCAGGCTCATGCTGGCCCGCCGGCACAACCGGCGCCACAACCCGTGCCAATCGGCCCCGGAGGCAGCTATGGCGGCCCCGGCGACACCGTCCCCCCGGGTAGCGGCGGCGGTGGCGGTGGCGGCACCTGCAGCAACCCTGGCTTGCTCGGCTGCGGTTGGCCATGCTTCTCGAACTGTTCGGCGAACTACGTCACGCCGCACAACCTGGGCTGCGCTTTGTCGTGCAACTGTGATCCGATCGGCGGTCCTTTCTTCGGGCACACGACCGAGGGCTTCGACATCACGTTCGGAGATCTCGTCGGCTTCCTCGGCGATCCGAACTGCTCGATCGCCAACGGACAAGGCAATGTGTCGCTCTGCCTCGGCCCGTTCGACGACGTGTGCGAGATCGACGCTTTCACGTCGCAATGGCTCTGGGCCGGGACCACGAACAACCCGATTCCGGCGAGCGTACCCGTACAGGTGTGCGTGAAGGGCCCGTGCGATCCAGACTTCGCTCCGCTCGACGAGCCCAACGCGAACCCGCTCTTGAACGGCTACAACCACAAGTGGTCGAAGTGCCTCGCCTGTCCCCGTGAGGGCTGCGGCCCGGCCGAAGTGCGCATCGTCTTCAACAAGCGCTGCATGCAAAACGCTCTGACCGCGTTCATCCAGATGTGGATCGCATCGATTCCCGGGTGGACCTATCAGTACCCGGGGACTTACAGCCACTGGATGATCCACATCGGAGTCGTGCACTGCGCCGAGTGCTGAAACCGCGTACGCTCGAATGCGGCGCGCGCGGGAGTGTCGACCGGGGACCGCGCGCGCCGCTTCTGATCGCGCACTCGACGAAGTCCGTCTCGCCCGTGCCCGTGCGCGTCCGGGCGGAATCGACGATCGGCGGCTTCGCCGAGGCGAGCGTCGTTCCGCAGTAGAACGATTCGGCGTCCCAAGTTCGTACTCCGCGCGTCGTCGGCTTGATCGCGGTGGCCCGAACGCTTATCTTGCCGCTCTCCCAGGGGACGTCGAATGGTCTTTAGCTCCACTCTCTTCTTGTTCCTTTTCCTCCCGCTCGTGTTGGCGGTTTACTTCGTCGTCCCGAAGTCCCTCCGCAATCCCGTTCTCCTGATCGCCAATCTCGTCTTCTACGCGTGGGGCGAGGTCTTCTTCGTGGCGGTCATGCTCCTGTCGATCGTTCTCGCGTACGTGTTGGGCCTCTGGGTCGATCGCGTGCGCGGGCGCGCGAGCGCGAAGTGGGTCGTTGCGATTGCCGTCGCGATCAACGTCGGGCTTCTCGCGGTTTTCAAGTACGGCAACTTCATCGTCGACAACGTGAACGTCGTGCTCGCGCTCGTGCACGTCCCGCCCCTTCACGCTGCCACGATTCCACTGCCGCTCGGAATCTCGTTTTTCACGTTTCAGGCCTTGTCGTACGTCATCGACGTCTATCGCAACGACGTGGCCGTGCAGAAGAACCCGCTGCACCTCGCCGTGTACAAGTCGCTCTTCCCGCAGCTCATCGCCGGGCCGATCGTGCGGTACCGCGACGTCGCGTCGCAGATCGTGAATCGCGTCGTCACGCGCGAGGGCTTCGCCATCGGCGTTCGCCGGTTCGTCGTCGGCCTCGGCAAGAAGATGCTCATCGCCAACGTCGTGGCCATCCCGGCCGATGCGATATTCGCGCTGCCGGTCGGGCAGGTGACGTCCGGGCTCGCGTGGCTGGCGACCGCCTGCTACGCGCTGCAGATCTACTTCGATTTCTCGGCGTACTCGGACATGGCGATCGGGCTCGGGCGAATGCTCGGTTTCACGTTCCTCGAGAACTTCGACTATCCGTACATTTCCGAATCGCTCACCGAGTTCTGGCGCCGCTGGCACATCTCGCTCTCGACCTGGTTTCGCGACTACCTCTACATCCCGCTCGGCGGCAGTCGCATGGGTCCGGCGCGAACCTACTTCAACCTCGTCACGGTCTTCTTCCTGTGCGGCCTGTGGCACGGCCACAGCTGGACCTTCGTCGTGTGGGGGCTCTTCCACGGCGCGTTCCTCGTCATCGAGCGGCTGGGAGTCGCGCGATGGCTCGCGGCCGTTCCGTCGCCCGTTCGCCGAATCTACACGCTCCTCCTGGTCTTGATCGGCTGGGTCTTCTTCCGCGCGGACACCTTCCAACAGGCCAGCGGATTCCTCACCGCAATGGCAGGGTTCGGGACGGCAACCGGCATCGAGCATCGCGTCTCCGACTACTGGAACGCCGAGCTCGCGGTGGTGCTCGTGGCGGGCGTCGTCGGCTCGGCGCCGATCCTCGCGACGCTCGGTCGACTCTACGAGCGCATCCGCGCCGATCACGCGCAGGCTGTTACGCGAGCGATCGACGCGGCGTTCTTCGTGGCACGCGACGGCGGACTCGTGCTCGTCCTGCTCGCGTCCGCGACGGTGTTGTCCGCGGGAACGCACAATCCGTTCATCTACTTTCGATTCTGAGGCTGTCGAATGACGAGCGAACGAGGCATGACGCGAACGACTCGCACCGTGGATGCGGTCCTCATCGCGATCTTTCTCGCCGTCATCGCACTGCCGCTCGTCGACAGCTGGCTCCACATCGATCCGACTCCGGCGCTCGACGAGCTGCGCACGAAAGCGCCGTCGCCGTCACCCGTCTCGTCCTTTGGTGACTTGGAGAAGTTCCCGTCGCAGTTCGAAGCGTATTTCGACGATCACTTCGGATTCCGTGACCTGCTCGTGCGGGCGTATGGAACGGCGATGCTGTTCGGGTTCGGACTATCGCCCACGCACCGCGTCGTCGTGGGAAAGAACCGCTGGTTGTTCGCCGACGACGAGGTCCTGTACTACCGCAGCGAGTCCCCGTTCTCGGCCGACGATCTCGATCAATGGCGGCGAGTCCTCGAGCGCCGGCAGGACTGGCTTGCCGATCGCGGATGCCGCTATCTGTTCGTGATCGCGCCCAACAAGAGCACGATCTACCCGGAGATGCTTCCCGGCACCGTTCGCCGGGTCGGGCCTCAGTCTCGCTTCGATCAGCTCGTCGCATACCTGCGCGAGCGATCGCGTGTTCCGGTTCTGGATCTTCGCCCGGCGCTCGTCGAAGCAAAGGCCGCGGCAGACGGGCCGATCTATCATCCGACGGATACGCACTGGAACGAGCGCGGCGCATTCGCCGGATATCGTCAGATTGCGACGGCGCTCCACGAGTGGCTCCCGTCGGTCGTCCCTCGAAACGAATCCGACTTTCGCCTTCGATCCGAGCCGTGGAGCGGATCGGATCTCGGAAGGATGACGGGCGCCGAGCGGCTGCTGCACGACGAGATCATTCACTACTCGGCGCGACGCGCGTTGCGGCCGCTGCGAGCGAAGCGCAAGGACCTCGAGCTGCCGAAGGGCATCCTGCTGTCGCCGGAGCCCGATCGGACGTTCGCCACCGAGATCGAAGGATCGGACTTCCCCCGTGGGATCATCTTTCGCGATTCGTTCGCCGATGCGCTAGTTCCGTTTCTGCAGCAGCACTTCTCGCGGCTCGCATGGTTCCGTGCGGCGTACCGGTACGATCCCGAGAGCCCTTTCGAGCCCGCGCTCGTCGAACGAGAACACCCGGACGTCGTCATCACGGAGATCGTCGAGCGCTACCTCTACGGTCCGCCGCCGCGGATGCTCGACCTGCCGATCACACCCGGGCGTTGACCGACGGCTACGACAGTTCCTTCACTTGGCGCGGAGTGACCTTGCCGAGGAGGAACGCCGATGCGGATGCGACACCCGCCGGTCTTTCGCCGCGCAGCGCCGCCGAGAAGTGATCGAGCGTACTCGCACCACCGGCGATGAACACGGGAATCTCGACTTCGTCCGCGACCGCGTGCGCGAGGTCGACGTCGAATCCGCGACCCGTCCCCTCGCGATCGAGGCTCGTGAGCAAGATCTCGCCCGCGCCCTGCGCCTCCGCTTCCTGGCCCCACGTGATCGCGTCGATGTGCGAGTTCTTCGTGCCGCCGTGGGTGTGCACGGTCCAGCCCGCCCCTTCGACTCGTGCGTCGACCGCCACGACGACGCACTCGTTGCCCAGCTCTTGCGACGACTCGGCCAGGATTTCCGAGTTGGCGATGGCGGCCGAATTGATGGCGACTTTCTTCGCGCCCGCTTTCGCGACGGCACGCACGTCGTCGATCGACCGGAGGCCTCCGCCGACGACGAGAGGAACCGTCACGAGCGCTGCGGCCTTCTCCACGAGCGAGACGTCGAGGCGTCGACCCTCTCGAGTTGCCGTTGGATCGATGACGTAGACCTCGTCCGCGCCCGCTTTCGCGAGCGCCGCCGCCACTTCCGCGGGGTCTGATGGATCGACGAGACCGGGAATCGCCGCGGGAACGATGAGACGTCCGCCGTTCACCCGAACGCACGCAATGACTCGCTTCTCGGACATGCGATCCCTCGAATCAGTCGACGATGACCTCGCAGTCGGGGAGCGACTGGAGGAAGACGTTGCCGTATTTCTTCGTGAGCACGCGGCTATCGAGGATCACGACGATGCCGTGATCGCTTGCCCGGCGAATCAGCCGCCCGAATCCTTGGCGCAACTTCAGCACCGCTTCGGGGAGCGAGTACTCGAGGAAAGCGTCGCCGCCTCGTGCCTTGATGAGATCCGATCGAGCTTCGACGAGCGGATGGGAAGGCACCGGGAAAGGCAGCCGCGTGATGATCACGTTCTGGAGCGCCTCGCCCGGCACGTCGACCCCCTGCCAGAAGCTCTCGGCGCCGAACAGCACGCAGCCGCCCTGCTTACGGAAGCGCTCGACCATCTTCGTGCGCGGCAATCCCTCGCCTTGCTTGAGGACGACGAGCCCCGCGGCCTCGAGCGCGTCCTTCGACTGTCGATAGACGAAGTCGAGAGTGCGCAGCGAAGTGAAGAGCACGAACGCGTTGCCGCCCGTGCGCGTCGCGTACTCGACGACGCGGTCCGCGAGCGCCTTTTCCCACGCCCCTTCCTCGCGTCCGGGCTCGGGCATCGAGCGCGGCACGTGGATCTTCACCTGATCGCGATAGTTGAACGGCGAGCCGAGGCGCAGCTCGGCGGCTTCGTCGACGCCCAGCCGCTGGCGAAGGTGCGCGAACGAACGGTCCCGACCGACCGACAGCGTCGCACTCGTGAGCACGACGGATCGCTTCTTTGCGAAGAGCATCGAGCGGAGTTTTTCGCCGACGTCGATGGGTGCGCCGACGAGCTCGACCGGCGCGGTCGGGCGCGCATCGTTGCGCTCGGCCCAGAAGACGCAGCCCTCGACGTCCGCAGTCGTGAGCACGTCGATCGAATCGGCGATCTCCTCGGCGCGACCGGCGCGCGCCACCAGCTCGATCTCGTGCTCCTTCGAGTTCACGCGCGGCAAGAACTCGCGCATCGATTGAGACAGGCGCCGCAGAGCGTCCGGCAGTCGCACCTCGAACGGCAGTTTCCCGTCGATGCGTCCGTTCGGCGGCGCTTGCTGCTCGCGCCACGTTCGCAGCTCCGCGAAGAACTTGTCGCACTCCTGACGCGCGCGATCGACCGGCGCCGCGCAGTCGCCGGCGCCGAGGTACGCGAGCACGCCGTGCCCATGGTCCTCGTGCATCAGCGAATTCAGGAGCCACGTGACCATGCCGCGCGTGACCTTCCATCCGAGGTGCTCTGACGCCACGGAATCGAGAGTGTGCGCCTCGTCGAAGATCACGATCGAATGTTCCGGCAGGATCTCGGCACCGGCCGCGCGGAGAATGAGATCCGAGAAGTAGAGGTGGTGGTTCACCACGAGGATTTGCGCGTGCTGGGCGCGACGTCGCGCCTTGAAATAGAAGCAGGCATCGTGCGTCGGGCAGTCGCGCCCGAGGCAGTTGTCGTGTTCGGATCGAACAGCAGACCAAACGTCCCGCGACGGCTCTCGCTCGAAATCGGCGAGGCTTCCGTCGTTCGTGAGCGTCGACCAGTTCTGCACGCGATCCAGGTCTTCGTGCTCCCGCGGATCGTGGAAGAGCGACAGGGGGCGAGCCGCGGCGACCTTGAGGCGACGCAAGCTCACGTAGTTCGATCGGCCTTTCACGAGGACGGCCGCGAACTCCTGGCCCAGCGCCGCTTGCAGGAGGGGAATGTCCTTCTCGATGAGCTGCTCTTGGAGCGCAATCGTGTGCGTGGAGATGACGATCTTCTCGCCCATCTCCACGGCCGCCTCGATCGCGGGGATGAGATAGCCGAGCGACTTTCCGACGCCGGTTCCCGCCTCGACGATCAAGTGACTGCGCGAGCGGATCGCGTTCTGCACGGCGAGCGCCATCTCGCTCTGCTCGCGCCGCTCCTCGTATTGCCGAAGCTTCCGCGCGATGGGCCCGCCCGGCCCAAACGTCGTTGGAAGATCCATCTATTTAGTTCACGAGCTCACCCGGCGCGACCGCGCGGCGACGGACTTTGCTTCCTCGACCCAATCGAGTCGGGGCGCGTCCTCCCACAGCAGGTCGAGCCGGTAGTACTCGCGCGCTTCCTCGTTGAACATGTGAACGATCACGTCGCTGAAATCCAGGAGGATCCAGCGCCCGACCTCGTAGCCGTCTAGCGAGCGCTTCCTCACTCCGTGGGCCTTGAGCTCTCGTTCCATCTCATCGGCCATGGCCTGTATTTGTCGGCGATTCTGGCCCGTGACGATGATGAAAAAATCGGCGATCACGAGCGTCTCGCGAACGTCGAGAACCAGAATCTCGGTCCCGCGCTTCTCGTCCGCGATCTGCGCGCAGACGATGGCCATTTCTTTCGCGTCTATGAGGCTACTCTCCTTCGATCGGCTCGAAGAACGGGCTGGGGGGGCGGTGCCGGGTTCATTCTCGGTCGAGCTGCCCGAGAATCTGCCCGATGAGTGGGTCCCAAGGATAGGCGTCTTTCATTCCTTTGAGGCGTTCGCGTGCCGCCACTGATTTCATTCCCTCTCGTTCGAGCAGGCGGCACACCTCGATCCACGCCGCCGCGTCGTCCGCCTCGCGCCGATCCACGATCGACGCGGGCCCGCCAAACCTCGAGAGAACGCGGCGATAGTCCTCGCCCATCCTCTCGAACCGTGCCCGCGCGTCGTCGAATCGTGAAGAACGGACGTCCTCCAACGCGAGATTTCGCCGGCACTCGATCGCCCAGATCCAGTTCGCCAGAACGTCTGGGCGCAACTCCGCCGCGCGATCGTACGCCTCGAGCGCCGCAACGAGCGGTGAGCGCCCTTCGGACCGCGCAAAGGACTCGACGAGAGCCGGATGTCGGGTCACTACTCCCACGCACACGAAACCGAAAAGAGAGTGCACTATACTGCTGGTCGGAAAGCGCTTCAATCCCTCCTTGCCGTAGGCGACCGCCCGCTCGATCCACCGGCACTGCCCCGCCTCGGACGCTTCCAGCGCAGGCAGATTGAAGGCCACGTGATAGACGTAGAAGCACCACAGCTCGTCGTTTCTCGGCTGCAGTCGAAGGAGGAGATCGAGGTCCGCGAGCACCTCGAAGTCCTTTCCCGATCGATAGTCGAGATCGGCGCGAGCTTGCAGGAGATCGATCGCGAGGGGCCGGAATCCCCCGAGCGCGAGGAGTTCCAGCGAGTCGCCCTGAAACCCGGTCTCCCGGAGGCGATGGGCATCGAGCCAGGTCCCGCTCGCGATCGCGACGAGGAGGGAGATCGCCGCGACGAGCGCGAGCGGACGATTCCCCGAATTCACAAGTCCCTCCGCGAGAAAACCAGCATCGCGAAGAGGAGTGCTACGCCCGCTTGCGGCCAGGATCGCGCGACGCGCGCCGGAATCTCGGACCACGGCGTGTCCACTCCCGCGTCGAGCGCATCGCCGGGCCACAATTCGAGGAGGTCGGGCAACGGCTTCGACGCGACGACGATCGCGCGCTCCATCGCCGTAGGCGCCCATTCGCGAATCGTTCGATCGGGCGTCTGGGTGATTTCCGGTTCGCGACGCAGCGTGAGGAAGCGCGCCGAACTCGGAATCGCGTCGGGCACGAAGCCGAGCAGCATGAGGAGAAGCGCGACGGCGAGCGCGACCGGCGCGGAAACCAGGGCCGAGGCGGCACACGCGAACGCGGCCACGGCCAGGCTCGCGAGAAACAGGAGCGCAAACGCGTTCGCCACGCGCCCGCCGCGACTCGTTGCATCGAGGAGCAGAACGAGATCCGAGATCCCGGCCGAATCCTCGACTCGCGCGCTCACGCCCTCGGGCCACGCGACGTCGAACGCCGCCGAACGAATCGGGCATTGGGCATCGATCTCGAACGGGGCGTTCGGACGCACGAGCACGGTTGCATCCGATTGCCTCGTTGCGTCGTCGAGGTGAACGCGGAGGGGCAGCTGCTGCTCCGGCAGGATCGCCGGCGACGCGAGCCGCAACGTGCCACGGAGCGTGGCTATGCCCTGCTCTTGCGCGTCGATCGGGAAACGAAATCGGAGGCGTCGTGTTGGAGCGTCGTCCTCGTGAGTCGACGCCTCCGGAGTCACGAACCGTCGGCTCGTGACCGCGTCGCGTGCTTCCGGCTTGCGCAAGATGCCTGACATCGCCGCACCGTGAACGATCCCGAGTACGACCGAAGCACCGAAGAGCGCGAGCACCAACCCGCCGAACCGCGCGAGGATCCACCGCCATCTCGGAACGGGCCGAGCGAGCATCGCGGCGGCGCGGCCCTTTCGCACTTCCTCGGCAACGAGCGAGGATCCTGAGGCAGCCGCGAAGCCGCCGAGAAGGAGCACGGCGCCCATGAGCCCGACTCGCTCGGCGAGGCGCGCCGACGAGGCCGCGTCCGGCGCGGGCATCGACGCCCCGACGAAAACGAACGCCGCCTCCGCGATCGCCAGCGTGGAGAGGATGCGCGGGCGCGCGATCTCCCGAAACGCGCTACGAACGAGCGGCGTCACGCGTCGTCTCCCGACGAAGATGGGCGGCGAATACCCGGTCGAGGCTTTCGCGCGCGGGCGCGCCCTCGATCACGCGCCCGCCGGCGGAGGTCACCGTCGATGCCACCGACGCCATCCCCGTCGCGTCGAGCCCTTCGACGAGGAGCTGAGTCACGCCGTCGCGTCGGAGAAGGCGATCCACCGAGTCGGACGCGAGAACCCGGCCGTGGGCGAGAATCAGGACGCGATGGGCGACACCCTCGACGTCCGACGCCAGGTGGGTCGAGAGGACGATCGTCGCGCCCGCGGTCGCACGTTTGCGCAGTTCGTCGCGCACGGTCCCCGCGGCGAGCGGGTCCATCCCCGACGTCGGTTCGTCGAGCAGCAAGACCGGTGGATCACCGAGGAGCGCGAGCGCGAAACCGACGCGGCGAAGGGTCCCGCGCGAAAGCTGCCGGAGCCGGCGCTCCGCGAACTCGCCGAGCCCGAGCGCGTCGATGAGGCGATCCGCGGATGCGTTCGAGGCCGAACGATCGAGCCCGATGACCTCGCCGAAGAGGCGGATGGCTTCGCGCGCTCGCAGCGTCATCGGGAACGTCGACTCCTCGGGAAGGTAGCCGCAAAGACGACGCGCGGCGATCGAGCCGGCGGTCTCGCCGCCGATCGTGGCGGTTCCACCCGTCGGCCGAACCAATCCGAGAAGCGCCTTCAAGAGCGTCGTCTTCCCGGAACCGTTCGGCCCGAGCAGCGCGAAGATCTCGCCCGGCTCGACGTCGAACGAAACCTCTCGCAGCGCCTCGACGCGTCGTCGGCCCCAGAAGTCGCGATAGGTCTTCGAGAGGCCACGAACGGAGAGCTTGGCTTGCACCACCGAGATCGTATGCGACCTTTCCCGGCGAGCGCAAGCCGCGCCGGCGGGATGCTCGTCGACGGCGGCGGACGATGGACGATCCCGCAAGCGAACGGCACAATCCCGACGTGAAGCTCATCGTCGAGAAAGGACCGGGCACGGGTCGCGAGTTCCACATCGAAGGCGAGACGACCATCGGCCGCCAGGGCCCGTGCACGATCGTGATCGCCGACACGAAGATCTCGCGCGAACACGCGCGCGTCTTCGTCGAGGCGGGGTCCGCCTACGTCGCGGACCTCGGCAGCAGCAACGGCACCTTCGTGAACGGAACGCGGGTGAGCGCGCCGGTTCGCCTCACTACCGGCGACCGCGTAGCCGTGGGCGAGACCACGTTTCGATTCCATGCGGAGCCGGCCGCAGCGCCCGTCATCGCCGAACGGCCTCGCGCCGCGAGCGCGGGCCCGAGGCCGAGCGGCTCGACCGCCGTCGCGTCTCCCGGCGACATCCGGGTTCGGCGGCGGATCCTGCAGTTCAGTCCGGAACGGAATCGGCCGAAGACCGGCGTCCTCATTCAGGACCTCGATCAGCGAAGTGCGATGTTTCGCTTGTTTCTCTGGCTGGCGGGCCTTCTCGCGGCCGGGGCGCTGACCTTCGCGATCGCGTGGGCGGTCTCGCACGTCGGTGCGCGCCGCGCGGCTGAACCGATCGACGAGGCCGAACCGCGCTGATCGTCGCCGCACGATGACACCCTCACGCCTTGCTTTACATCCCGCAGTTTGCCCTGTAAAAAGGCTCGCCTTTGCGTGTGGGAGTATCGGTCATCGGCGGGTCCATAGGTCAGGAGAGTTGCTGAACGATGCACTCCGAGATGAAGTCTTCGTCGAGGTCGGGCCTGCGGCGCATGCTCGCGGGGTCGGCCGCATTCGGGGTATTCCTCCTCGCCTCAGCGCAGGCGCGGGCGGACGAATCGAGCCTCAAGCTCCCGGACCTCGATTCGGTTCAGTTCTTCGGGATGGGCGGCCGCTCGCTCTTGATGGCCGGCCTCGTCGTTTGCCTGCTCGGGCTCGTGTTCGGGCTCGTCGTCTTCTCGCAGGTGAGGAAGTTGCCCGTCCACAAGTCCATGCTCGAAATCTCCGAGCTGATCTACGAGACGTGCAAGACCTACCTGATCACACAGGGCAAGTTCATCTTGCTGCTCGAGGTGTTCATCGGCGCGATCATGGTCATCTACTTCGGGGTGCTGCGGCACTTCGAGGCCGAGAAGGTCGCGATCATCCTCTTGTCGAGCCTCGTCGGCATCGCGGGCAGCTACGGCGTCGCGTGGTTCGGCATCCGCATCAACACGTTTGCCAACTCGCGCGCCGCGTTCGCGAGCTTGCGGGGCAAGCCCTACCCGGTTTATGCGATCCCGCTGCAGTCGGGCATGGGCATCGGGATGCTGCTCATCTCGACCGAACTCTTCCTCATGTTGTGCATCCTGCTCTTCATCCCGGCCGACTACGCCGGGTCGTGCTTCATCGGGTTTGCGATCGGCGAATCGCTCGGCGCCTCGGTGCTGCGCATCGCGGGCGGCATCTTCACGAAGATCGCGGACATCGGTTCGGACCTCATGAAGATCGTCTTCAACATCAAGGAAGACGACGCGCGAAATCCGGGCGTCATCGCGGACTGCACGGGTGACAACGCAGGCGACTCGGTCGGCCCGACCGCGGACGGATTCGAGACGTACGGAGTGACGGGCGTCGCGCTCATCTCGTTCATCCTGCTCGCCGTGAGCACGCCGACCGTTCAGGTCTCGCTGCTCGTCTGGATCTTCGCGCAGCGCATCATGATGGTGATCGCGAGCGCGCTCTCCTACTTCCTCAACGGCGCGGTCGCCAAGGCGAAGTACGCGAACGCCGACAAGTTCAACTTCGAGGCGCCGCTCACTTCGCTCGTCTGGCTCACGTCGTTCGTCTCGATCGCGATCACGTTCCTCGTTTCGTACCTCATGATCCCGAAGCTCGGAGACGATCCCACGCTGTGGTGGAAGCTCTCGACGATCATCTCGTGCGGCACGCTCGCGGGCGCGCTCATCCCCGAGATGACGAAGATCTTCACGTCGACCGAGTCGAAGCACGTCCGCGAGATCGTCACGGCGTCGCGCGAAGGCGGCGCATCGTTGAACGTGCTCTCGGGGTTCATCGCCGGCAACTTCAGCGCCTACTGGATGGGCCTGGTCGCGATCGCCGGACTGATGGGCATCGCGTACGGAGTCAGCACCCAGGGCCTCGTGGGAATCATTCCGGGCGCGCCGGCCGTGTTCGCGTTCGGCCTCGTTGCGTTTGGCTTCCTCGTCATGGGGCCCGTGACGATCGCGGTCGATTCCTACGGGCCAGTCACAGACAACGCGCAGTCCGTCTACGAGCTCTCGGTCATCGAAACCCTGCCGAACATCAAGCAAGAGATCCAGAAGGACTTCGGTTTCACGCCGGACTTCCACCGATCGAAGGACTTCCTCGAGGAGAACGACGGCGCGGGGAACACCTTCAAGGCGACCGCCAAACCGGTGCTGATCGGCACGGCCGTGGTCGGCGCGACGACGATGATCTTCGCGATCATCGTGCTCCTCACGAACAACCTCACGACGGACAAGGACAAGCTCTCGATCTTGAACCCCCCGTTCCTCCTGGGCCTCATCGCCGGCGGCGCGGTGATCTACTGGTTCACCGGGGCTGCCACGCAGGCCGTGTCGACCGGCGCGTACCGAGCGGTCGAGTTCATCAAGCGCAACATCAAGCTCGAGGGGACGACGAAGGCGTCCATTTCCGACAGCAAGCGGGTCGTCGAGATCTGCACGCAGTACGCGCAGAAGGGAATGTTCAACATCTTCCTCACGGTCTTCTTCTCCACGCTCGCCTTCGCGTGCCTCGACCCGTTCTTCTTCATTGGCTACCTCATCTCGATCGCGCTGTTCGGCCTGTTCCAGGCGATCTTCATGGCGAACGCCGGCGGCGCCTGGGACAACGCGAAGAAGGTCGTCGAGGTCGAGCTGAAGGAGAAGGGCACGCCGCTTCACGCGGCGACGGTCGTCGGCGACACCGTCGGAGATCCGTTCAAGGACACGTCGTCGGTCGCCATGAACCCCGTGATCAAGTTCACGACGCTCTTCGGGCTCCTCGCGGTCGAGATGGCGATCAAGCTCGACCGGACGACGAGCCTGGTTCTCGCCGGGGTCTTCCTCTTGATCTCGATGATCTTCGTCTGGCGCTCCTTCTACGCCATGCGAATCGGCAGCAACGACGCCCCCGGCGGCGCCGCAGCGGCAGTCCGCCCGCAACCCGCCGAGCCCAACCCCTAACCGACTAAAAGTGCCAGGCACGCGCCGCCGAGCGCCGGTCGTCCCGGCTAATGGGGTCAGACCCCATTCGCCGGATCAGAGGTCGGCGGTTTCGTGGGAGAGGCCCCAGTCCTCTAGGATGCCGGCTCGGTCGAAGAAGAGGACAAGACGGTCTCGGCGTCCGTCTTCGCGCGACCAGCTGAAAAGCGTGAAGTGCGTGATGACCGGCTCACTGATCGCGAAGCTCTTGTAGTTCGTGCGATCGAACGAGTACGCGAAGATGTCGCCGTCGGTCTGGTGATGGATGCGCCCCGGGGGACCGAGTGTCCGTAGCGCCTCTGCCTTCGTCGTCCGGCCCCGCACGAGCCCTGCCGCTGGATCATCCGGAAAAGGCGTCCCCTGGTAGACGCGGCCGATCGTACAGCTCGCGAGCGCGAGCACGCTAGAAACGAGAGCGGCCCGGATCGAACGCATAGTCCTTCACCACGCCCTTGTCGTCGAAGAAGACCACCAAGTAATCGGCGCGCACCGTGATCTGCACCCAATTGAAGAGGATGAGGATCAGCAGCTTCACTCGCGCCTCGTTTTGTTTGTAGGCGATGACGTCTGGATAGACGGCCTCGGGCTCGGTGTCCGACGCAATCGTTTGTGCCGGCAGAAAATCGGCGAGCACCTCGAGGCGGCGGAACTCGACGGGCGGGCCGAACTTTTCGAGGATCTCGGTGCGGGTCGTCTTGCCGATGACGATCGACTTCACGTCCTCGGCCACGATCTCACGACCCTGATAAACGCGGCCGACGGCGCACGAGGAGAGCGCCAGGACCCACGTCAGAAAAAAAACTCTCGCGGTCACATCGTCTCCAAGGGAACTCGAAGATGGGGCAAGATATCGAAGGCGGCCCCATGTTCCAAGCGACAATGAGACCGACGATGATCGGAGTCGCTCGTTCGTCGCGCGTCTCGATCGGTGCGATCCGGATCGTCGGCCCGTATCGACGACCGTCCACGAAAGGAAATGAAGAATGAACGGCCCCGAAATGGCGCTCCTCTCCCTCCTCGCCGCTGCGACGACGAGCGCGCGCGGCGAGGAGACGTTCGCCCGCGCCTCGAATCAGTTTGGGTGGTCTCTCTTCCGAAAGCTCACGGCCGATGGCGCGGCGACGAACGTCGTCGTGTCGCCGATCAGCGTGTCGTTGGCGCTCGACATGGCGCTGAACGGTGCGCGCGCGACCACGCACGACGAGATGCGCCGCACGCTTCAGCTCGGCGATTTGTCCGACGACGCCGTGAACGCCGCGTGCGAGAGCGCGCTGGCCACGCTCGCGTCCGCCGACCCTGCCGTCGTGCACAAGATCGCCAATTCGATTTGGCTTCGCCGCGGCTTCAATGCGAAGCCCGAGTTCGTCGCGACGAACGCGAAGCACTTCCATGCCGAGGTGCGCTCGCTCGATTTCGCGGCGCCCGACGCGGCGTCCACCATCAACGGCTGGGTCGGACGCGCCACGGAGGGCAAGATCCCGGCGATCGTCCCCGACCGCATTCCGGCCGACGTCGTCGCGTACCTCATCGACGCGATCTACTTCAAGGGCGCCTGGAAGATTGCGTTCGACCCCAAGCTCACGAAGGACGACTCCTTCGTTCGCGCCGACGACACGAAAGTCCCGTGCAAGCTGATGCACCGAAGCGGAAGCCTGCGATGCCTCGAAACGCCCGTGCTGCAAGCCGTTGAGCTTCCGTACGGCAACGGTGCTTTCCGCGCGACGATCCTCCTCCCCGCGGCAGGCTCCAGCATCGACGCGCTCCTCGCGAGCCTCGACGGCGGACTCCCGACCGGGCTTCAGGATCGTGACGGCGAGATCTTCCTGCCGCGCTTCGTCACGCGCACCGAATCGACGCTCAACGGGCCGCTCGCCGCGCTCGGAATGCCCACCGCGTTCACCGCGAGCGCCGACTTCGGCGGCATCGCACCCAAGCTCTTCATCAGCGAGGTCAAGCACAAGACGTTCGTCGAGGTGAACGAGGAAGGCACGGAGGCCGCCGCCGCGACGAGCGTCGAGGTGTCTCGCACGTCGGCGCAAGTGTCACCGCGATTCGTCATGCGCGTCGATCGCCCGTTCGTCTTCGTCATCCACGAATCGAAGTCGGGGGTGGTCCTCTTCCTTGGGAAGATCGCAGATCCGAGCGCGGCGTGACGCCCCGAGCCACGGATTGCGAGCGGGCTCGCGCGCGGCGACAATCGTCGCCGAAGCCCATCCCCTCTCGGAACCCCGCGGGGCGACGTTCGATGAACCACTGCACCGTCACGTCGCTGCTCTTCTTCGCGATGGGAGCCCACGCCTTCGGTCAGACGAACGAGCCCGTCGCTCGCGCGGCGAACGAGTGCGGGCTCGCGCTCTTTCGGCGAGCCGCGGAGGATTCGCGGGGCAAGAGCGTCGTGGTATCGCCGGCGTCCGCATCGATCGGCCTCACCGCGGCGCTCCTCGGAGCCGGTGGACGCACGCGCGACGAGATGCGCCATGTGCTCTCGCTCGACGACGTCCCGTTCGAGAAGACCGCGAGCGAATACGAAGCCCTCCTCCACTCGCTCGCCCGTCGGGACCCGAAGGTGACCCTCGTGATCGCGAACGCGATCTGGCATTCGCCTGAGTTTCCGATCCGCCGCAGCTTCGTCGACCTCCTCCAGTCGTCGTTCCACTCCGAGATCCTTCCGATCGGCGGCACCTCGTCCGAGGCGTGGGTCGCAAAGAAGACCGACGGGATGATCCCGCACTTCGCTCGACCCGAGGTGCTCGGCCCAGACGCTCTAGAGATCCTGAACGTCGTGTCCTTCAAGGGCGCGTGGACGAGAGCCTTCGACGGCGCCAAGACCACGAGCGCCCCGTTCCACCGCGCGGACGGCGCCACGGTCTCGTGCCCGCTCATGCACGCGACCGGCGGCTTCGCGTATTTCGAGGACGATCACGTTCAAGTGGTCGACCTTCCGTTTGGCCGCGGCGCGATCCAATTCACGCTCGTGCTGCCGAAGCCGACCGTGCCGATCGACGCGCTCGTCGCGGAGCTGCGAGCCGATCGCCTCGACCAGTGGCTTCGCGCAGAGCACGGCGCGCCGGGTGACATCTTCCTCCCGCGCTTCGAGTGCAAGGGCCAGAGGAACCTCGTAGGCGACTTGAAAGCTCTCGGGATGACGTCGGCGTTCGATCCTCGAACGGCGGACTTCTCCGGGGTGTTCGAGGGGAAGAGCCTCCCGATCACCGACGTGGACCAGGCGACGTTCTTCGCCGTCGACGAGGCCGGCGTCGAAGCTGCCGCGGCCACGCGCGTGCTGTGGTCGATCGGCTATGCGTCGGCCAACGCCTCCTCGTTCACGCTTCGCGCCGATCGTCCGTTTCTCTTCACGCTGCGCGACGATGCGAGCGGTCTCCTCTTCTTTGTCGGAACCGTGGGCGATCCGACCGTGGGCAATTGACACCGATCCGACGCTCGCCTAATCTGCGCCGCCAACACTCAGCAATCAGGAGGCGGTCCTTTGAGTAAAGTCTTCGCGCTCGTGCTCGTCGGAGTCATGCTCGTCGCGCTCCCGGGATGTCTCTTCGCGCACTTCACGACGCCGCTCGACACCGACCTCGACAAGACACAGCTCGGCAACAAGGTCGGCCGTTCCGATTTTCGCAGCATCCTGTGGCTCGTCGCGTGGGGTGACGCGGGCACGCAAGCCGCGGCGAAGCAGGGCAACATCTCGACGATCAACCACGCCGACCGCGAGGTGCTGAGCATCCTCTTCGGGCTCTACTACGAGCAGACCACGATTCTCTACGGCGATTGATCGTGATCACACGACTCAAAGGCTTCGTGCTCGCGGCCGCCGTGGCGCTGACGCCCGGCTGCATCGGGATCCTCTATCGCCACACGACCGAGCCGCTCGACGAGAACTTCAGGAAGACCCCCGCCGGCGTCACGAAGTCCGGCCACGGCGACGTCAAGGAGATCCGCTATTACGCCTCCGTGACGTGGGACACGAACGGCATCGGCGACATCGCAAAGGCGAACGGCATCAACACCGTCTACTACGCCGACCTCGAAACGCTGAGCGTCCTCGGCATCTGGACGCAGCGCACGGTCCACATCTACGGCGAGTAGCCGGCAACTCGTTCGACGCCGACTCGATCACGACGCGAGAAGCTCTCGCTGGAGCCCGAGGATCTCGTTCGCCGTGCGATCCCAAGAAAAACGCGCCGCTCGAGCACGGCCCGCCTCGACGAGCGCCCGACGACTCGAGTCGTCTCGCGCGAGCGCTCGAATCGCATTCGCCCACGCGCCGGCGTCGCTCGGCGGAAGCAGCATCGCTGCCTCGCCCGCGACCTCCGGAATCGCGGACGTCGCCGCGGCAATGACGGGCGTCCCCGCTGCCATCGCCTCGAGCACGGGAATGCCGAAGCCTTCGTAGAGCGACGGAAACAAGAAGATCGACGCGAGACGATAGACGGCCGCGAGGTCCGCGTCGTCGAGTCGTTCGACGATCCGCACGCGCGAGACCACGCCGAGACTCTCGGCTGCCCGGAGAAGTCGGTCGCGCTCGCGGCCCTCCCCCACGATCACGAGCGTCTCGCCCGGGAGCGCGACGAGCGACTCGAGAAGAACGCCGAGGTTTTTCCGCGGCTCGAGGTGCGCGACCACGAGCAGGAATCGTTCGGGAAGCGCGAGCCACGCGCGAACGGCGGCGAGATCCCGCGGCTCGACGTCGGACGGCGCATTCGGGATCACGACGACGCGCTCCTCGGGAACGCTCGCGCGGGAGACCAGCTCGTGCTTCGTGAACTCGGACGGCACGATCACCCGCGCGACGTGGCGCCTCATGGAATCGAGCGCGAGCTTCTGGAGCTGCCTCCGTCCCGCCGAATAGAGATCGGGCAGGGCCAGCGCGCGAACGTCGTGAATCGTCAGCACGACCCTCGTGCGCGCGAGGAGGTTTGGCGCCGGCAGCGCGTGCGCGTGCAGCACTGCGAGGTCGTCCTCTGCGGCGCGGCGCGGCCACCACACGATCCCGCGCGCCGCGCGGCGGAGCGGCCGGCCCGGCGAGAACGGACTTTCGATCGTGCGTCCTTCGGCGAACGGCGCGAAGTCCGCGAGACGCACTCCGCGCGCCGCGTAGAACCGATATTCGGCGCCGGCATCGCCCTCGACGAGGCGGCGAAACACTTCCACGAAGCGACGTCGCGCGCCGGAAGGCCTCGCGTCGACGACGGTCGCGTCGACGCCGATTCGCGTAGGCCCGTTACTCACCGGCGAGCTGGCGGTAGAGGCTCATCGTCCGCTCGGCGCACGCCTCCCACGAGAAGTCGCGGGCGCGAGCGAGTCCGCGGTCGATGAGGAATCGTCGCTGCCGTCCGTCGGTGACGATCTCCACGAGTCCCTTCGCCAGCGCGTCGAGGTCGCCGGCGGGGACGACGAGCGCCGCATCGCTCGCGACCTCGGGAATGGACCCCGCATCCGATGCGATCACCGGAGTGCCGCAGGCGAACGCCTCGACGACGGGAAAGCCGAACCCCTCGCTCGCCGACGGATAGACGACGGCGGTGGCCGCGCCATAGAGCCACGGCAGATCCGCGTCGTCAACGTAGCCCGCAAACGTCACTCGGTCCTCGAGGCCTGCGTCGCGGCACCGCGCGCGCACGGATTCATCTTCGTCGCCGGGCTTGCCGACGAACACGAGCCGCATCTCGGGAAGCTCTTCGGCGACGCGCGAGAACGCGTCGAGGAGCAGCGAGACGTTCTTCTTCTTCCGAATCGTCCCGACGAAGAGGAAGTAGGGCGATTCCGAGATCCCGAGCTTCGACAGAGTCTCGTGGATCTCGAGGCGGCCGCGCGGCGGATGGAACGCTTGGGAGACGCCGGGGTAGATCACGCAGATGCGATCGGCGGTGTCGGGATAGAGTCGCTCGATGTCCGACGCGGTTTGCTGCGACGGCGTGATGATCGCGGCGGCGACCTTGATCCCGAGGAAGAGTCGCACGGCGTGGTTCAGTTTGCCGCCGCGCTTTTCGGCTCTCTCCTCGCGAACCCACGGCACTTCGTGGACGGTGGCGATCTTTTGTGCGCGGCCGCGGATCGGGATCGCCGAGACCGGCGAGTGGAAGACATCGATCCCGTGCTCCTTGAGGAGCGACGGCAGTTGCGTCTCGCGCCAGAACACGAGGCGAGCGCCGACGCCGCGCGTCACGGCTTGGAAGTTCTCCGGAAGCTCGAACGGAAGCTCGACAGGCTCCGGCGAGAAGAGGAAATAGCTCGTCTCGCCGTCCGTGCGAGCGAGCGCTTCGAGGAGCCCAAGCTGATAGCGCTCGACGCCCGTGCGCTCCGCCGTGGCGAGGATGCTCACGTCGATCCCAACGCGTGCCAACGATCGTCTCTCCCGAGATTCGCGGATTATAGTCGGCGCGCGACGTCGCGATAGGCTTCGAGGGTCGCATCGGCGCAACGGCTCCACGGAAAGATCTCGGCTCGTGTGCGGCCGCGACGAGCGAGGTCCTCGCGAAGCCCTGAATCGTTCGCCATTCGGACGAGCGCGTCGGCGATCGCTTCCACGCTTTCCGGATCGACTTGGATTCCCGCATCGCCGATCACCTCGGGCAGCGATGCCCGATTCGACGCGATCACCGGACAGCCCGCGGCCATCGCCTCGAGCGGCGGCAGGCCGAAGCCCTCGTAAAGGCTCGGATAGACGAGCGCCGCGGCCGCTCGATAGAGGAACACGAGATCCGTTTCGCCGACGTAGCCGAGGAAGCGGACGTCGCGCTCGCCGAAGCCGGCGTCGCGCGCCGCCTCGAAGATCGG
>JACOTG010000247.1 GCA_016178505.1 Planctomycetota bacterium | reverse complement strand
AGGGAAGGCCGGACGCGCTCGCGCGCTACGAGGCGTCGTCGAGTCGCAATCCGCTCGGGCGCGCGGGCACGCCGGAGGAAATCGCCGCCGCGTGCGCGTTCCTCGCGAGCACCGAAGCGTCGTACGTGAACGGCGCGACGCTCCACGTCGACGGCGGCATGTCCGGGCAGCTCCAGGATTCGCTCGGCGATCCACGCGCATGAAGATCGCGGGCGTCGAGTCGCTCGTCGTCCACGCCGAAAGCCGCAACTGGATCTTCGTGAAGGTGGCGAGCGACAAGGGCCTCGTCGGCTGGGGCGAGGCGACGCTCGAGTGGAAGACGCGCGCGGTCACGGGCGCCGTCGCCGACTTGGGCGCGCTCGTGGTCGGTCGTGCGATCGCCTCCGCCGCGGCGATCGAAGCGCTTCACGACGAGATCGTCGTGCGCGGCTACTATCCGCTCGACGTCGTCACGGCGAGCGCTCTCTCCGGCATCGAAACGGCACTGTGGGATCTCCTCGGCCAAACGGAAGGCGTGCCGATCGTTGCTCTCCTCGGGGGCGCGAAGCGCGAGTCGGTGGCGGCGTACTCGAACCTCGGCAACGGCGAGAGCGCGGCGAACACATGGACGCCCGATCCCGCGATCGTCGAGTCGGAAGCCGACGCAGCCGTGCGCGCGGGTTTCACGTCGGTGAAGGTGAAGCCAATCGCGCCGGGATGGAGCGGCAATCCAGTAGCCGCCGTCGATCTCGTGAAGCGACTTCGCGCCCGCGTCGGACGCGGCGTCGGCATCGCGCTCGATCTCCACGGTCGATGCGAGACGAGGGACGCGATCGCACTCGGCCACGCGCTCGGAGCCGAAGAGATCGTCTTCTTCGAAGAGCCCTGCCGGCCCGGCGACGTCGCCGGGCTCGTGGAGCTTCGAGGCACGATCCCCTTCCCCATCGCAACCGGCGAGCGGCTCACCGGCGACGCGGCGTTCGACGAGATCTTTCGGCGACGCGCGTGCGACATCGTGCAACCGGACGTCGTGCATTGCGGTGGGCTCGTCGAAGCCAAGCGCATCGCGGCGCGCGCCGCGAAGGTCGGCATGAGCGTCGCGCCGCACAATCCGCTGGGTCCGATCGCAACTGCGGCGGCCGTGCACCTGGCACTCGCCATCGAAAACGTTCACTCGCTCGAGGTGCGTCTGGCGGACGCGCCGTGGCGCGACGAGATCGTCGATGCGCCGGTGCGTCCAACGGCAGGCGCCTTCGCGAAGCCCACACGCCCCGGCCTCAGCGTCGCGATTCGCGAGGACGTCGCGCGTCGCTTTCCCTTCCGCGAAGTCACTCCGCCGTGCCCCGTCGACGACGCCGGCCGGGTGCTGCGCTGGTGATGCTCAGCCGATTTCGTTCAGGTCGCCTCGCCATAGAGACAGCCCGCTTTGACGAACTCCTCGACCAGCGGCGGTATGCCGGAATCCGGGACGAGCACGAGGACATCGATGTCCTGGGTCAGGCGAGGAGGTCCCCAGTCGTTGTAGGCGATCGCGCCGCCATAGGTCCGCTTCAGTGCGAGGCGGTCGAACAGCCCTTCCAACCCGTGATTGACTTCGGCGAGGCGGCTCATCGGCCTTCGAACCGCTCCGCGAGCTCGCGATATCGCGCCAGGCCTTCTCCGTCGATGGCACGACGGACCGCGTCCTCGCGCTCGATTTGCTCCGGGGTCTTCGTGCGTTGGATCGCTTCGCCCGTTCGAAGGAGGTCCTCGAGGATGCGGATGCGGTCGGCGTCCGTGAACGTCGCGGCAGCCGCAACTTCGCGATCGAGCCACTCGCGCTCTCGTTGGTACGTCTCGAGCGAAGGATCGAATGGGGAACGCAGGTCGGGAATGGCAGCAGACGGCCGGCCGTGAACCTCCACCCGCTCGACTGGGTCATCCTCGCCGCGTATCTCGTCGGCATCGTCGCGATCGGGCTGTGGCAGGCGCGCGGCGCGAAGACCACAGACGACTTCTTCCTCGCGGGCCGCAAGCTCGGTTGGTTCGTCGTCGGCAACGCGCTCTTCGCCGCGAACATCTCGAGCGAGCAGTTCGTCGGGCAAGCGGGCAACGCCTACAAGAACGGCCTCCTCATCGGCAATTGGCAGTGGATCGGCGCGATCACGCTCGCGCTCTTCGGCGTGACGCTGGTTCCGGTCTACGTCCGCGCGCGGCTGACGACGATCCCCGAGTACGTCGAGCGTCGGTACGGCGTGGGCTGTCGCATCGCGGTTTCGAGCGTCAACCTGCTCGTGCTCGTGTTCGTGAAGCTCGCGCTGACCCTCCACGCCGGCGGCACGCTGCTCGCCACGCTCATCGGCCCCGAGTGGTACTCGCGCGGGCTATGGGTCCTCGGCATCGGCGCGGGCGCGTACACGATCGTCGGCGGCCTTCGCTCGGCCGCAATCACTGAGACGATCCAAAGCGGGTTGCTCATCCTCAGCGGCGTGCTCGTGACGACGCTCGGCCTCGTCGCGATCGGCGGCCCGCACGCGCTCGTCGAGAAGGTCGGCGATCCCTCGGCGTTCACGTTGATTCGCCCCGCGAGCGACCGCGATTTCCCGTGGCCCGCGTTCTTCACGGCCGGAACGATCGTGTCGTTCTACTACTGGGGGATGGACATGGAGATCACGCAGCGCGTGCTCGGCGCGCGCGATCTTCGAAACGGTCGGCTCGGCGTCGTCTTCGCGGGGTTCCTGAAGGTCCTCGCGCTGTTCGTGATCGTGCTGCCCGGATTGATCGCGCGCGTGTATCTGCGCGAGCGCGGCGTCGTCGTCGCGAACATGGACGAGGCGTATCCGACGATGATCCGCACGCTCCTCCCGATAGGCGTCGCGGGGTTGTGCCTCGCCGGACTGCTCGCCGCGTCGATGAGCACGCTCGATTCGGTTCTCTGCGCGACGTCGTCTCTCTTCATCAACGATTTCGTGCGGAGATGGCGCCGCGGCGTGTCGGACCGTGCGCTCCTCTTCGTCGGCCGCGCCACGATGGTCGTCGGACTCCTATTCGCAATCGGGTGGGCGCCGCGCATCCGCGAGGCGCCGCACGGCATGTTCGCGTACCTCGTGAACGTCTTCATCTTCGTCGCGCCGCCGATCGTCGCGTGCTTCCTCTTCGGCGTCTTCTGGCGCGGCGCGACGCGCGCCGGCGCGGCGTGGTGCCTCGCGCTCGGCCTCCCCACCGGCCTGGCGTTCGTCCTGCAGAACGGGCCGTTCGGCGAGAACGCGAAGGCGCTCGTGTCGTGGTTGCCCGCGTGGCCGCAGCTCTACGAGAGCCTCGTGGTCGCGGGCGTTTCGTCGACGGCGTTGATCGTCGCGAGCTTGTTCTCGCGAAGCGCCCCTGCGCCCGTGGACCCGGCCCTCTTCTTCCACCGCGCCGAAGGAGCCGAGTGCGAGCGCGACGTCCCGATGTGGCGCCGCTCGACGTTCTGGACCGTCGTTCTCCTCTCGACGATGGCGGTGCTGTACGCGATCTTCGGTTGAAAGCTAGGGGACGACGCGAACGACCATCGCGTTCGTGACGCTGACGCGGGCGGACGACGCCGCCGCCGAGTCCTGGATGAATCCCTGCAGCGTCACGGTCGTCGGGCGGCGAATGCCGCGCGGGAGTCGCGCAACGAGTGACGGCGTCGGGCTCGTCGGAATCGTCGCCACGCCGATGCGCGGGTCGAGGTTGTTGCCGATGGCGATCGGCTGCGGCGTGCCAACGTCGAGCGTCGTGGGAAAGCTCATCGTTCCGACGCCGCGCGGTTGCACTCGGATCGTCGTCGGGTCCGATGCGCCGGGCCACGCGAAGACCGCGAAGCGCGCGCTCGAGCGGCTCGACGGCGATGCCATGACGACGGAGATCTCGATTCGTGAGTGGACGACGATCTCACGCGTGAGGGGATCGCCGCCGATACCGTTGACGAGCAACACCGTCTCGCGATCTCCTTGGCCGACGCCGACGGTGCCGTACCGCGCGGACAGCTCCGGCGCGACGTAGGCGTAAGCAAGGGTCGCCGTCGTGCTCGTGGTTCCGACCGAGGCGGTGACGTCGACGACGCCGCTCCCCGGCGGCGTGCGCACGTCGATCGCCGTTTCCGTCACGTTCAGGATCGTCGCGGGCAATCCCCCGAACCGAACGTCGACCGGGCTCGAGATCGCGTGACCGAAGACGTGGACGAGGTCGCCGCCCGCTTCCGAGCCGCTCGCCGGGACAACGGAATCGATGACGATGGGCAGCCAGTCGCGTGCGAACACGTCCGTTCGGCTGTTCGCGTCGCCGGGCACGAGGTTCGTCGCGTTGCTCGTGAACGCGAGCACGCGCCCGTCTTCGGAAAACGCCGCGTCGAACACGCCGCCGTCGGCTTGCGCGCCGAGCGTGCTGACGTTGGTTCGCACGGTGACGCCGGACACGCGGTCGTGGACGAAGAGGTCGGCGACACTGTTCGTGTCGCCGGCGACGAGATTCGTCGAACCGCTCGTGAACGCGACGAATCGTCCCGCAGCCGAGATCACGGCGCCCACGCTGTAGCCGTTCCCGGGAACGTTCGCCGAGTCGACGCTCGCGCGAGTCGTTTGTCCGCTTTGACGATCGCGAACGAAGACGTCGGTCGCTCCGTTCGAATCTTCCGGCAACAGATTCGTGGCGCCGCTCGAGAATGTGACCCAGCGGCCGGCGGCGGAGATCGGCGACGAACTTTCGCTCAGCGTGCTGTTGGAGCCGGCCGCGCCGCCGCCGACCGCGACGCTCACGAGCGACGTCACGCCCGAGCGAAGATCGCGCGCGAACACGTCGTAGCTCCCGTTCATGTCGGGGGTGTCCAGGGTCGACGCCAGGCTGTTCCAAACGACGACCCGCCCGTCTGCGGAGATCCATGGATCGAACGAATTGCCGTTGCCCTCGGTGCCGGCCGAGCTGACGCTCGCTCGAACCGTCGTGACGGCTCCGATCTCGTCGAACACGCCGTTGCCGTCCGAGTCCCGATCGCGCACGAAGACGTCGTACGCACCGTTGGTGTCGCCCGGGACGAGATTGGTCGCGGAGCTTGCGAACGCGACGAATCGACCGTCGCCGGAGATCGACGGCGCCGAACTGTTTCCGTCGCCGATGTTGCCGCTTGCTCCGAGGCTGATGATTCGAGTCGTCCGGGTCTCGCGATCGAACACGAAGACGTCCGACCGGCCGTTCGTGTCTCCGGGAACGGGCGTCGACGCGGCGCTGCCGAACGCGACCCAGCGGCCGCTCGCCGAGATCACGGCATCCGCAGCCCCGCCGCCCTGCGACGCCGCGCTGCCGTCCGGATTCACGCTGTCGAGCTCGGTGAGTCCGGTTTGGCGATCGTGCACGAAGACGTCCGCGAAGTTGTTGGTGTCGCGGGGATCGAGATTGCTGGCATTGCTAACGAACGCGACGAAGCGTCCGTCCGCGGACGTCGACACGTATTCGCGCTGGCAGTCGGCGTTCCCGTCGACTCCACCCGGCGCGGCACTGACGCGCGTCGTCGTCTGAGCGAGCGTCACGTTCGCGACGAGGATGCTGAAGGAAATGCAGACGACTACCGAGCCCAGCTTCTCCATGAGCCGGCTAAGGTACCACGCGAAGGACGATGGCGTTCGTCACGCTCACGGCCACGCGCGAGGCCGAGGCCGCGTCTTGGATGAAGCCCTGGACCGTGACGGTCACCGGACGTCGAATGCCGCGTGCGGTTCGCCCGACGACCGAGGGCGCGCGACTCGTCGGAAACGTCGCCGTCCCGAGGCGCGAATCGAGGTTGTTTCCGATCGCGATCGGTTGCGGCATTCCCGCGTCGTTCGGCGTCGGGAAGCCCGTCGTTCCGACATCGCGCGGCTGCGTCCGGATCGTGGTCGCACGCGGCGCACCGGGCCACGCGTAGATTGCGAATCGAGCGGTCGCGCGGCTCGACGGCGACGTCATCACGAGCGTCAACGGTCGTCGCGTCGGCACCACCACCTCGCGGGTGACCGGGTCCCCGCTGACCGCGTCGAGGAGGAGCACGTTCTCGCGTTCGCCACGGCCTACGTTGACGGTGCCGTAGCGCGCGGCCAGCTCGGCCGGGGCGTACGTGAATCCACCGCTCAACGAAATGGTGCGGATCGGCGACGTCAGTGACACGTCCACGAGGCCAACGCCGGGCGGCGTTCGAACGGTGAGCCGGTTCCGCCTCGATTCGACGACGGTCGCGGGCATGCCGCCGAATCGGACGTCGGTTGCTTGCGCCAACTCTCGGCCGACGATCTGGACGAGATCACCGCCGCTTTCCGATCCATTCGAGGGCACGACGCGATCCACGCCGAAGGTGATCCAATCGCGCGCGAACGCATCGACGTAGCCCGTCTCGTCGTTCGCGACGAGGTTCGACGCCGCGCCCGTGAAGACGACCACGCGGCCGTCACCCGAGATGGAAGCGCTCAGCGTGGCGCCGTTCGCTTGATCGGCCGCCGTGCTGACGCTCACACGAGTCGTGACGCTCGACTGGCGGTCCCGGACGAAGAGATCGATCGCCATGTTCGTGTCGCCGGCCACGAGGTTCGTCGCGGCGCTTCGAAATGCGACGTAGCGACCGTCGGCCGAAATCGTCCCTTCGGTGCTGCCGCCGATCGCGCCGCCGCCGAGTGAGTCGACGCTGATCCGTTCCGTGCCGCCGGATTGGCTGTCGCGCACGAACGTGTCGAACGTTCCGTTCGTGTCGCCCGCGACGATCTCGGCGGAGTCGCTGAAGAAGACGACCCACCGGCCGTCGGCGGAGACCGGAGCGATGCTCGATCCGACACCGGTGCCGCGAGCCACGGATCAGCCGCCGCGCTCGAAGACGAGCGACGTTCCGCCGGTTCGCAGGTCGTGCACGAATGCGTCGAACGTGCGGTTCGAATCCATCGGCACGAGGTTCGAGGCCAAGCTGTCGAACACGACGATCGACCCGTCGGCCGAAATCGCCGGATCGAACGACTGAGCGTCGCCCTCGATGCCGGACGAGCTGACGCTCGCTCGAACGGTCGTGGCGCCGCCGGGCTCGTCGAACGTGCCATTGCCGTCGGCGTCGCGGTCTCGGACGAAGACGTCGGCGACGCCGTTGGCGTCCGGCGAAACGAGATTGGAGGACGCGCTGCTGAACGCGACGAACCGCCCGCCGGACGAGATCGACGGGGACGCGCAAGGGCCATTGCCCTGCAGTCCGGACGTCGACACGCTCACGAGGACCGTCGAGCGGGTCATGCGATCGAAGACGAAAATGTCCGACGTGCCGTTGACGTCGCCCGGCACGATCGTCGACGACGAACTCTCGAAAACGATCCAACGTCCCGATGACGAGATCGCCGCGCCGCCTACGCCGCTCATCAGCGGACTCACCGAACCGTCGCGGCTGAGGCTCACGATTTCGGTCGCGCCCGTCGAGCGATCGTGCAGGAAGACGTCGGGCACTCCGTTCCCGTCGCGCAGATCGAGATTGCTCGCGTCGCTCGCGAACACGACGAAGCGTCCGTCAGCCGAGACCGAGGGACCGTAGCGCTGGCAGTCTCCGATCGCGGGTGCGCCGCCCGAGTTCACGCTCACGCGCGTCGTCGTCTGCGCGAGCGCGGCGCTCGCGAGAACGAGGCTCGCCAAGAGGCGGCTCACGAGATGCGCCACGTCACACCCGGCTTCCGAGGATCGCGCCCGAGAGGCGGAAGATCTCTTCTTGCCACGGCTCGTAGATCGCGTCGCGAAGATCGACGAGATAGAAGTCGGTGCCGTCGATCTTCGCACCGGTGAGGTCGGCGCCGCGCAGGTTCGCTTTGCGGATGTCCTCGGGCGCGCGGAAATGCTGCTCTTCGTGCTCGTCCGTGTAGAAGCCCGTGCGGCTCCCCTCGCTCGCGATCGGGCTTCCAACGAGACCCGATCTAGACGAG
Source organism: Planctomycetota bacterium (assembly GCA_016178505.1). Lineage (GTDB taxonomy): Bacteria > Planctomycetota > JACOTG01 > JACOTG01 > JACOTG01 > JACOTG01. Next base: position 19,119 of record JACOTG010000247.1, on the reverse strand, counting down.
CCCATGTGAAACGTGACGTTGCGAAGATCCGCGCCGCGCAGGTTCGCGCGCTCGAGGTTCACGTCGGCCATCTTCGCTTCGAGAAGCGTCGCGTTGTGGAGGTCGGCGTGCGTCAAGTTCGTGCTCGTGAGCGTCGCCAAGGTCAAGTTCGCGTGCGAGAGACTGGAGCCGAGAAGGATCATGGCGTCGAGCCGGCAACCGGTGAGGTCGGCGCCGATCATCACGGCACCGCGGAACGACGCGCACCGGAGGTCCTGCCCCAATAGACGCGCCGCTTCGAGATGGGCCGCGAAGAAGTCCGCGTCGTCGATCCGAGCGCCCTCGAGCTTCGCGGCCTCGAGCGTGCTTCGCCACAGACGAGCGCCGCGCAGATCGGCGCACTGGAACGTCGCCCCGCGCAAGAGGGCACCCTCGAGGTTCGCGCCGGCGAGACACGCCGACTCGAACGACGCCGCTTGCGCTCGCACGAACGAGAGGTCGGCGCGCGTGAGATTGCCGTCGGCGAACGTTGCATTGCGCAGCGAAGCGCCGTGGAGCCGCGCTCGAGTCAAGTTCGCTCCGCGAAGGTCGGCCTTATCGAGCGTCGCTTCGAAGAGGTTCGCACGTGAGAGGTCTGCGTTTCGAGCGTCGACCGCCGTGAGCTGGGCTCTCGGCCACTCGACGCCATCGAGGTGCGCGCCGAACAGACGCGGCACGCAGTCCGGCGGCGGAATCCAGCCCGACGGAGTCGCCACGAGGATGCTCGCGGCCATCGATTGAGACAATCGAACGTTGCCGACGACGAGCGACTTCATCCAGCTCGCGTCGAGAACGCTGCGCAATCGCGCCAACACGGCGTGGTCGGCCTCAATCGCGGCAGCACACGAGCGGATCAGGTCGACTGGAAGCGCCTCGCAAAGCACGCTGCAGACCCTTCCCAACCGAAGCTCGCGCACGAGATGATCCGTCGCGAGAACGAGTTGCGCGGCCAACTGAAGGGCGAGGCGAATGCCCTCATCGGCCGAGACGAGATCTGCCAGGCGCAATCTCGCCGCCTCCGGCTTCTCAGAACCCGTCAAGACGGCGAACGCGAGCAACTGCACGGCCTCGCGCACTTGCGGTTCCGGATACGCCGCGTCGATGCAGCGGCAGAGCGCACTCGTCGCATCCGTCAGCGAATCGTCGGCGGCCAGCGCATCGAGGATCAATCGCCAAAGCGTGGGCGACTCTCGCCCGACGGCGTCGATCACCGGAAGGCGAGCCATCACCGAAGCGCATCGCGCGCGATGCACGGCTAGCAGGTACTCGATGCATTCGTCTCTCGACCATCCGGCGAGCGTGAGAACCGTTTGGCCGTCGAGCCTCCACTCCTGCCGATCGGCGATGACGATGACGGTCTCGTTCGGCGCGGAGAAGTCTTCCGGCAGCTCGGGATCGTCGACGAGGCGAACTCCGCCTTCGTCGGCGAAGACCGCCGCGAGGTGCTCGAGCGCCGTCGTCTTCCCCGAACCGACTCCGCCGATGATCGCGATGGCGCGGCACGAGCGATCCGCGAGGAGTTCCGCGACGACGTCTTCGAGGAGATCTGTCTCGTCACCGTCGCGTGAAAACACGCGAGGCCTCACGACGGCCAACTTCGGCTGGAGCATCGGCGTTCCCCAAGTAGTGGAACGGCGATCAGACTAGCCGATCGGCCGCGATCGCGATAGCCGCGTCAGTCGCCGAGCTTGGCGACGAGGCGCGCGACCTTTTCGCCGACAGCGGCAACGGCCGCCTGCTGCTTCGCATCGCGCAGCGAGCCGTCGGGCGCGAACGCCTCGTGCACCTTCGACACGGCGACCTGATCGGGGATCACGAGCACGTGGATGTTGCCGAAGATCGCGCGCACGTGCACCAGGCCGCGCAATCCTCCGAGCGCGCCAGGCGACGCACTCACGAGGCCGGCGACCTTGCCGACGAAGCACTCGAGCGGCTTCTCGCCCGGCACCGGCCGCGACGCCCAGTCGATCGCGTTCTTGAGCGCGGCCGAGATCGAGCTGTTGTACTCGGGCGACGCGATGAGGAGTCCGCGGTTGGCGAGCAAGAGGTCCTTGAGCTTTCGCGCGTTCGGCGGCAGGCCCTCGGCTTTTTCGAGATCCTCGTCGAATATCGGCAGCGGGAGGTCGCGCAAGTCGAGGACCGTCACGTCGGCGCCGGCCGCGCGCGCGCCCGCCACGGCGATCTTCAAGAGCTTCTTGTTCCACGATTCGACGCGCAGGCTCCCTGCGAACGCGAGGATCTTCGATGCTTGCGCCATGGTCGTCCCTTCAGAATTTGTACGAGATGCCGAGCGCGAGTCGCGCGGGCGCGTCGAGCGCTTCGGTGCGGAGGTCCCGGAAAACCGGGATCTCGACGGACGCTTCCACGTCGACGTGCTCGGTCGCGCGCCAGCGAACGCCCGGCACGAGCGAGACCCAGTGGCCACCCGACGCGAATGCGTCGCGCCCCTGGAATTCGTCGGGCGCATTGTACAGGTAGCTCACCTTCGGCACGACGTCGAACGAATCGCTCACGGGGACGACCGCTCCGAGGTTCACCTGCACGGCCTCACCGACGCGGTAATCGAAGCGGCTCTCGCCACCCGGAAGGCGCACGGCGGCTCCCGCGAAGAGGCTTCCTTTGTCCACGCCCTGAGAGAAGACGGCGGTGAAGAGCGGATCGAACGTGCCGGTGCCGCGCTGAAGCGACGCCTGGGAAACGGGGCCCGGGCTCGACTCGATCCGCCCCGGCTCGCCGGTCGGCAGCGAGACCCCGGCGCCGAGCGCGAGCTTGCCCACGCCCCAGTGGAATCCGAGTGGACCGTTCGCCTCGCCCTCCACGTGCTCGTGCGGGACGACCGTGAACGTGTAGCGCAGGATCGCGCGCGTGTCGCCGAAGCCGTCCTCGTACGCGGCCTCGTTCGGGCCCTTCGAGTCGATGCGGACCCACGATCCCTCGACGAACGCCGACACGTCGTCGGTGATCCCGTAGTCGACGCCGAGGTACTGGCGGAAGATCGTCGTCTTGAAGCCGGGGTTGTGCCGCGTGTTGAAGGGACCTCCGACGTCGTCGTCGATGATTTGATTCCGGAGTTCCGCGGTCGACCAGAAGGAGACGCGCGCGGAGCCCGCAGCCGGCCCGACTTCCTCGATGCCTCGCCCTCCGGGCAGGCTTTGATTCGATCAGCCGGCTCATTGCCCGCGGGCCAGGCAGGGGCCCAGCATCGCGAACGCGACCGCAAACGTGACGGTGCGCCTCGAGAGCGCCGTCGGAAACTGCCTGGCACTTTTAGCCGGGGTCATTTTTCGCGCGTGAAACGTAGGGCGCCGTGGGTGTCGCGCGGGATCACAGGGAGGAGAACATACGATGGGTGCGAGGCGTCGTGGAAGAGGGTTTGGTGCGCGACGATCATTTTCGTCGCGGTCGCGTCGGGCTCGCCGGTGTTGAGGTTTCGCGCACAGCCGGGGAATGCATTCGAGCCCACCTCGATGCGCAGGCGATCGCCCGCCGCGATCTGGATCCCCGTCGCCCACAGGTCGATCGAAAGCGTCGAGACCTCGCCGGGCTTCGCCCAGTCTTCCTTGGCGTATCCGCTTCGATAGCGAAGGCGTTGGATGCCCTCGCGAATCGCGGTCATGCGGCCGTCGGGCGCGATTCGATGGAGGACGACGACGAAGTCCGTGTCCTTCGCGTCGGTGGTCACGGAGAGGACCGCACTCACGGGCCCGGTGATCTCCACGGGCCCCTCCAGAGGCGCCGAGGTGAAGTCGAGGACGTCGTCGCGGTCCGGAAGCTTAGACAGATCCTTGCTCGCGCCGGCGCCGGTCAGATCGTCGAAGTCGGGTACGTCATCGGGCATGCGCCCGGGGTCGTACACAAAGTGGTCCGGCGACGACGACGCTTCGGGGGCGAGCACGAGCGAGCCCCCGCCGTCGCGCGTGTTCGCTTTCCCGGAGCCGCCGAGGTAGAGCTTCGTCCATTGTGTCTCCGGCAGCGGCCAGTCCTTCTCGCGATGCCACTTGTTCTCGCCCATGGTGAAAACGAGCACGGGATCCTCGCGGTCGACGCCGTTGTCGATCCCCTTCAAGTAGTGGTCGAACCACCGCAGCTCGACGGAGTCCAAGTCGACGACCGCGTCGGAGCCGAAGTCGAAGTCGCCCATCCGCGTCGACGTGTTGAAGATGTGAGTCCACGGGCCCATCACGATGTGCTGTCCCTTTCGCGCGCGCTCGGACTTCGCGGACTTGCGCATCGCCGCGTAGTTCATCGGCGCGCCCGGCTCATCGCCGTCGTACCAGCCCGAGATGTTGAGCGCCGGCACGTCGAGCTTCGAATAGTCCTTCTGGTAGCACATCGGATCCCACCACGAATCGTGCGGCGGGTGCGAGACCCACTCGTCGAGGAATGGGAGCTTCAGGTCGAACGCCTTGTCGAGATCGGTGAGCGGAAGCGTCGCGAGCAGCTTCATCCAATCGACTTTTCCGTTCCCGATTCGCGACAGATCCTCGGCGACGAACGCCCACCAGACGCTTCCCATGACGAAGCAGCCGCCCATGTACGGAATGTTGAATTGCGGATCGGGCGGCGCCACCTGCGGGATGATCGCCTTCAGGTGAGGATTGCCGCTCTTCGCCGCGTGCCACTGCACCCACCCGAGGTAGCTCGCGCCGATCATGCCGACGTCGCCGTTCGACCAAGGTTGTGCAGCGATCCAGTCGAGCGTGTCCGAGCCGTCTTCCGTCTCGTGGCGCATCGGCTCGAACTTGCCTTCCGATGCGAAGCGGCCGCGAACGTCCTGCGTCACGAAAACGTAGCCGCGACGCGCATAGAAGTGTCCGTACACGAGACCCATTTGTTCGCGCGTGTATGGCGTGCGAACGAGGACGGTCGGATACTTCCCGTCTTTCTCCGGGCGATAGACGTCTGCCGCGAGCTTCGTCTTGTCGCGCATCGGGATCATGAGCTTCGAGTCGACGACGACGGTTTGCTCCGGCTTCGATAGAAGCGACCGCCAGTCGCCCGAATCGACGATCGTGCGCGGCTCGGCTGCCTTGGGCTTCACGTCGTTGAAGCCTTCGAGTCGCATGCCGGCCTTCTGCGCCGGCACGTCGAAAAAGAGCGGCACGCCCGACCCGCTCGTGACGAACGTTCCTTCCACGGTTCCGGCGAGCGTGACCTCGTAGGTCAGCAACGCGAGCGGCTTGCCGTCGTGGACTCGCTGCGCGGCTGTGAACTCGCGGATCTTCAGCGGAATCGTCTTCGCTGCCGGGATGACGACGAAATCGACGGAATCCCCGGGCTTGATCGTTCCGGCTGCGACGCGCTTCGCGAGCGACTGGCCGACGTCGACCCAGTAAGCCCAGATGAGGTTCTCGAACGGAAACGGCGCGGGCTTCCCTTTGAGATCGAGCGTCGCCGGCGGGCCGCCGTTGACGCGGGCTTCGAATTGGTCCGAGGTCAGCGTCGCCTCGACGGTGACGTCCGCGCCGTCTTGTTTGCCCTTGGCCGAGATCGTCGTCTTGCCGTCGCCGCGCTTCTCGACGATTTCGTACTCGATCTTCTGCTTGCCGAAGAGATCGAGCTTGCCGATCGTCTTCCAGCCGTCGGGGAGGATCTCGAACGATTCCTTTCCCACGTCCTGCTCGAGGATGCGAAGGACCCAATCACCCTTCGTCGGATCGTCTGCCGCACGAGCATCGAGGGTCGCACCGAGGATCGCGGCAAAGGCGAGAAACGTGGACGAAACGGATGACGGAACGAGACGCATCGTGGGCCTCCATTGCTCGGGAGAACTCGCAGAGCCGGGATTCTAGCAGCGAAGCCCGCTCAGATACGCGGCGGACGCGCGGGAAGTTCCGCCGCCGCGGACTTGACGCCGGCGCGCATCGCCGGAACGATTGGCCCAACGGCGAAAACACGAGGAGCGAACGTCATGGCGTGGATTCGGACGATCTCGGACGAGGAGGCAACGGGCGACTTGGCGAAGATCTACGAGGAAGCACGCCGGCGCGCGGGCCGCGTCTACAACATCGTGCGCATCTCGAGCCTTCGACCGGCGGTGCTCGAGAAGTCGCTCGATCTCTACCAGACGCTCATGCTCGGTCCGTCGTCGCTCTCACGCACCGATCGCGAGATGCTCGCCACCGCCGTCTCGACGATGAACCACTGCCACTACTGACTGGAAGCACACGGAGAGGATCTCCGTCAGGTTTCCGGTGATGCGGAGTTGGCGCGCTGCGTCCAGCACGATTGGCGCACGGCGACGCTCTCGCCGCGACAGCAGGCGATGCTCGAGTTCGCCGAGAAGGTGAATCACCGCGCGCACGCGGTGCGTCCGCCCGACCTCGACACGTTGCGCAGCGCCGGTTTCGACGACGGCGAGATCCTCGAGATCGTCCACGTCATCGGATTCTTCCGCTGGTTCAACATCCTCGCCGACGCGCTCGGCGTCGAGGTCGAGCGTCGCACATAGTGAAACGGAAACGGAACGCGACTCAGGATTCGGTATCGCTGATCAGGGTAGAACCGTCGCGGTGATCGTGTTCGTCTTGACCGACGCGGCGCCGCGAGCGACGGCCGCCTGCGTCGTGAACGTGACGAGCGGAGTGCCCGCCGGCGCGCGCCGCGCAAGGATCGCCGTCCCGCTCGCATTGGCGACGGCGGTTCCGGCGAACCTCACCGGAGCGACGAGATCGAGGCAAAGCCCGCCCAACTCGGGATAGCACGGGCCCGCGCCGAGTCCGCGGCGACTCGCGAAGAAGAAGGCCGTTTCGCCGGCGGCGGCGTTCGTCACGCGGAACTCCACGATCTGTCCGCGCTGAAGTGGGCTCTGAGAAAACGTGAGTGGGCCTCCACCGGTGCCGGCCGGCGTTGGATCGATGGCGTAGACGTAGCTGTATGCGTTCGTCTGGTCGACGCCGGCGATCGCAGTGCCGTAGTAGGCAGTCAATCCGTCACCGCTGAATCGCGGGCGCGTGAAGCCGATGAGGTTTCCGCCGTTCTCGAACGCCAAGTCGACCTGCCAGAGGAATTGTCCGGTCGTGCTGACGCCCTTGAAGAAGCCGGGCTGGCCGTAGTTCGGATATCCGCTCATCGCAATGACCGAGTTGTCGGGGCTGACGATGGGCATGTCGAGAATGGTCCCATCCTGATAGGTCCAGACCGTCGAACCGGTGGCACCGTTGCGCGCGGTCAGTGAGGCGAGGTTTCGCACGTGATAGACGCGCCCGTCCGATCCGACGTCGGGCGGACTGCCGACGTTGAGTGGCCAGTCGATGTTGGACCAACGAAGCGAACCGTCGGGACGAAACGCCGCCATCGCGCCGTTGTTCCCGTTGTAGACCGTTCCGTCCGGCCCGACGACCGGTTGCGACCAACCGCCGGTGAGGATGTCCGTGCGTTGTCCGTTCGCCGTATCGACGCGACAGAAGTGGTCGTTCGCGTTGAAGTACATCTGATTGCCCGTCCCTCCGGGGCCGGGCCCGAACACGAGCTCCTGATAATCGACGATCCGGCGGCGGTAGCTCTCTGGGGTGCGCCAGCGCCGCGTTCCGGCCGGCGTCAGCGAGAAGATCCCTTCGCCTTCCGCGCTCACGGCGTAGATGTTCCCGTCGGGCCCGACGTTCGGTCCGAGCGTGATGAACGCTCGCGGCGACTGCTGATAGACCCATTGGATGGAGCCGTCGGGGTTCACTGCCGTGATCGCATCCTCGGAGCCGGCGTAGATGGTTCCGTCCGCGCCGACGTCCACACCCTTGTTGCCGGCGCCGTTGACGATCCACGCAAGCGAACCATCCGGGCGAAGCGCGTAGAGGTGCCCGTCGACGTCCACGGCGTAGACCGTGCTGTCGGGCCCGACGGCCGGGCGCACGATCACGTACTGCGAATCCGCCTGGAATCGCCACCGAACGCGGCCCGCGGACTCGCGCAAGTTGACGGTCAGCGGGAACGGATTGCTCGCGCCGCTCGACGTCGTCACTTGGACGACGACGCTGCCGAGCGGCGACGACTCCGGAACGTACGCCGTGATCAGGCCGTCGGTCCAGCGCGTCACCGGCGCGACCTGTCCCGAGATCTGGACTTGGCTTCCGCTCTGCGCGGCGCCGAAGTTCGCTCCGGAGATCCGAAGCCGGCCACTCCTCGCGACCGCGGCAGCGGACAACCCGTCGATCCGCGGCACAGCGGGCTGTGCCGCCGAGATCGCAGCACCCAGCACGAATGCAATCCCGACGAGCAGAGCGACAAGGCTCGAGCTCGACGATCGGTTGACGAATCTCATGATCCGCTCTCCTGTGGCGCTTCCGGTTGTTCGCGCGAAACGAATGGCGCTCGTCGAGGGACGGTCGAGTCGAGCGCGACGCGGCTGCAACCGAATCACCGATTCAGGCTCGGCGAACCGATCGAAGCCAACGAGACAAGCGCAAAACCGTCCTCATTCCCCTCGTCGAGATTCGAAGGAGCGGTGGTTTCTTGAGGCGTGAACTTCGTGTTGGCGAGGAATGCCGACCGCTTCTCTAGCGGCTCAAACCGCCCGTGCTCGGGGTTTCGGCGTACCGGCTCGCCAGATCCGCCTTTCCCCAACGCCGATAGAGGTCGACGACGCGACGCCTCGAATCGGCGACGAGCTCCGGGTCGACGCCTGACGTCGAACGAATGACGTCGAAGCTCGAGACGAGCAACCGCTCCGCGTCGGCGAAATGACCTTCGGCGACCAGCGCTGCGCCGAACAGGTTCTCGGTTTCGGCGATCGTCGCATGGCCGGACGGGAGCGTCGCCCGACGAATCGCGAGACACTCACGAAGGCAGACTTTCGCTCCGGCTCCGTCGCCATGCGCGAGGCGAACTTGTGCCATGAGGCCGAGCACGTCGGCGATTTGCGCGTGGCCGGGAGGCAGCAGGCGGCGACGGCGTTCGAGAACGTCGTTCCACAGCTTCTCGGCACCGGCGTCGTCGCGCCCTGAGAAGAGGACGGCGCCGAGATTGCACTCGAGCTGAATGACGATCGGGTGATCGGCACCCAGCCGACCCTTCGCGACGTCGAGCGCCCGACGGAACAGCGCACCCGCGGCCTCCGCGTTCCCTTTCATGTAGAGCACGGACGCGAGATTGTTGAGGCTGCCGGCGACGTCGGGATGATCGCGGCCAAGACGATGCTCGCGAATCACGAGCGCCTCACGATAGAGCCGCGCGGCTCCATCGAGATCGCCTAGCCCCTGGCGCGAGAGCCCGAGGTTGTTGAGACCGAGACCGATGTTGGGATGATCGGCAGCATAGACTTCTCTTTCTTTCGCGAGGGCCGCCAGGAAGTAGCGTTCTGCCCGCGCGAAGTCGCCCTTCGTGAAGGATACGCCGCCGAGGTTGTTCAGGACGTTGCCCACCGATTCGGCGCCGCCGGCGCCGTTTTCGCGATGGCTCGCCAGCGCCTGTCGGAAGAGCCATTCGGCGTGGACGAGATCGCCCTGCGCCTCGGCGACGAGCCCGATGTTGTTGAGTTCGGTGGCGACTTCGTCGGTGGAGTCGTCGGATCTTCGGCGCGCGATTTCGAGGGCTTCTCGAAACGCCGCTTCCGCCGATACGCGCTCGCCGGTCCGCGAGTAAGCGGTGCCGAGGGCGTCGAGCCCGTGGATCAGGGTTCGGCTGTTCGTTCCCAGGCGCAGGCGTCCGATGTCGACCGCCGAGTGCAGTAGTTCCTTGGCACGATCGTAGAGGCCTAAGTTCGTGTAGACGCGCCCCATCGCGATGAGGAGCGCCGCGCGCACTTCGGGGGGTGCTGCCCATTCGTCGGTGATCGACGCGGCGCCGCGATCGAGAAGCTGCCGAGCCGTCACCTCGCCGGCGTTTCCCTTGGCGCTCCATGGGTCCGCGGTCCGGAAGAGATCGACGAGAAAATGGGTCACTCGATCGGAGATCTCGGCCTGGTTGCGGGCGCCGAGCGCTTCTTCCTCGGCGCGCCGTTCCGCAACGATGGCGCGCTCGAGGTTCGACTCGGCGATCCGGCGCTGCACGCCTTCGGCATCGCGCTCGCGTTGCGCCACGCGAGCCTGCCAGGCCGTTCCGATCACTCCGGTCGCAAACGAGGCGAGCACGAGAAGCGCCGCAGCCGCACCGACGCGGTTCCGGCGGACGAATCGCGACGCACGATACGCAAGCGTTTGCGGTCGTGCCGTCACCGGTTGGTTCTGGAGGTGCCGGCGGATGTCCTCGGCGAAATGATCGACTGATGCATAACGCCGCGCCGGATCCGCTCGAAGCGCACGGAGCACGATCGCATCGAGATCGCCGGCGAGCTTCGGTGAGAAGCGCGACGGCGGATCCGGCGCCACTTCGGTTCCGTCGGCACGGACAGCGCGAACGGCTTTCGTTCCATCGTCCCAAGGACGCCGACCGGCGAGGAGCTCGTACAGGATCACGCCGAGCGAGTAAACGTCGCTGGCGGTCGTCACCGGATCGGCGCGAATTTGCTCGGGGCTTGCGTAGACGGGAGTGACGAACGGCAACGCCGATTCCGCGCCGGCGACGATCGGCGCGCGATACGCGCTTCGATCGACGAGCGTCGATATGCCGAAATCGAGCAGCTTCGGGAGACCGTCGATCGTGACGAGGATGTTTGCGGGCTTGAGGTCGCGGTGCACGATCAGGTTTTGGTGGGCGTGATGGACCGCGTCGCACACCCGCAAGAACAGGCGGAGCCGGCTCTCGATGCCGAGACCCTGAGAGTCGCAGAAGGCGTCGATGGGAATGCCGTCGACGTACTCCATGACCAGATAGGGTCGCCCGTCGTCGCTCGTCCCGCCGTCGAGCAGCTTCGCGATCGACGGGTGATCGAGGTTGGCGAGCGTCTGTCGCTCTTCGACGAAGCGGCGCACTCCGGCGGGCGTGCTGACGCCTCCGCGAATGAACTTGATCGCAACCTGCTTGCGGTAAGCGTCGTCTGCTCGTTCGGCAAAATAGACGGTTCCCATTCCGCCCGACGCGATCCGCTTGGCGATCCGGTAGGGCCCGACGTGGCGACCGATGAGGCTCTCCTCGCATTCCTCGTCCAGGAGTTCGGCCGCCGGTGTCTCGAGGAAGTTGGGCACCTTCTCGTGCGATGCCAGCAGAGATTCGATTTCCGTCCGCAAGGCCGCGTCGCCGTCGCACGCGCGATCGAGGAAGGCCGCCCGATTCGTCGGATCGCGGACGAGGGCCGCGTCGAAGAGGCGCTTGATCTCCTTCCAGCGTTCGGTCGACACGCCGTGCTTCATGATTCGTCCAGGTCGGTCACGGCGCGGTGGAGCCACGCCTTCGCGACCCGCCATTCGCGCTCGACCGTGGCGTGCGAAACGGAGATGACCTCGGCCGTCTCCTCGATCGAGAGCCCGCCGAAGAATCGCAGCTCGACGATGCGGGCTTGCCGCTCGTCGAGCAACGCAAGGTCCGCGAGTGCCTCGTCGAGCGCGACGAGGTACGCACTTCGGTTCACCGAGATCTCGGACACCTGTTCGAGCGAGAGCGGGGCCACGCGACCGCCCCGCTTGGCCGCGCCTCTTTTTCGCGCGTGCTCGACGAGGACTCGTCGCATGGCCCGCGCGGCGGGCGCAAGAAAAGGCGCCCGGTTCCGTGCGTCGCACCGCTCGCTGTCGACGAGACGGCAGAACGACTCGTGCACGAGCGCGGTCGGCTGAAGTGTGTGGCCGCATCGCTCGCGGCGAAGGTAGGTGGCAGCGAGGTTTCGCAGGTCGTCGTAGACGAGCGGGAAGATGCGCGCTGCCGCGTTTGTTTCGCCGCCGCCCCTCCCGAGAAGGAGGCTCGTGACGTCCCGGCGACGCTCCCCGAGAAGTGCCGTTCCGTCCATGTCCAGTCAGGATCGCAAGTACCAGGCCAATCGGCTCTTTCAGGCGCCGCGGGCTTCCCCGCCCACTCCCAAGTCGAGCCGCGACGGCGAAAACCGCGGTCTGCCGTGCTGGTGTGAACCGGCGGAACACGGCGACCCGGGCCGGAGGCGCGAGACGATTCGGCCCGTCACCGGGCCAATGAGCCTCGCGCGGGCGGGAATCTCCCCACCTCGGGTCATCGCCCGTTCGGCTCCCGAGGCCTCGCCGCTGCAAGAAAACTCCCCGGTCGCCGTGTGAGGCGCCGGGGAGTCGATTGGCTGCTCGAGATCAGTTCTTCGTGGTCTTCAACGAGGAGAGGATCTTTCGTGCGTCCTTCTCGACGGGTCGGCCGGCATAGTCCTTGGCGATCGCATTCAACGCCTTCGACGCCTCGTCGGCGTTGCCGGCATCCGCGAGCGTCTTCGCCGTAGTGAGCTGCTCGGCACCTTTGGCGTCGATCTCATCGAGGAGCTTCTTGGCGCGCTCGACCAACGGGGTTTGGTTCTTCGCACCGTCGACCCACTTCAATCCGTCGATCGCCGCGTGCGTCGACCCAGCCTCGAAGTCCTTCTGCGCCTTGTCGAGACCGTCGCGCGCCTTGACCCACTCGGCGTGGCTCATACCCTTGCCCAGGCGCTTCTGTGCTTCTTCGATGTGATCCTTGATCTGCTTCACACCCATCGCGCCAACGTAGCGGAACACTTCCGTCTTGTCGGGGAGGATGATCACGTGCGTCGGAACCGCCTTCACGCCCTGTCCGATGCCGTATTTGGCGAGCTGTCCGCCCATGTTCTCGTGCACGTCGCAGGTGATGGTGAAGAAGTCGTTGCAAAGGCGTTTCTTCTCGCCGTTGACGGTGACTTCCTCATCCCCGTGGTCGCGCCCGGAATGTTGAGCGATGCCCACCATCTTGGTTTGAAGATCGACGAAGTCTTTGGATGGATAGACCGAACCGGTCATCGATTGACAACCGCCTCAGTGATCCTTTCCGAGAGAGACGAGGACCGGCACGTTGCGGTCGGCCGCTTCCTCGAGCGCTGCGTCGACGCTCTCGGCCCACGGGAACGGTTTGTCGGGCCGCTTCGGGCCACCACCGGCGAACAGGACGGGCGCCGCAGCGACGATCGCCGCGATCCCCACGAGATGCTTGTTCATGCCCATGCCTCCTAGATTGCACTCCGACAGGATAGGGACAGGCGGAAAGTCTAGCCGCAGGGCGAGCGCAGCGTCAATGACGCCTTAGAGATCGCGCACTATGCGGAAGCCAACACCTGGGTGGATGTCGCGTGGGTCGCGCGCCAAACGGATCGTCGCGCTACACGTCAATCGAGTGGGCTGCGTCCAGTTTCCGCCGTGGGCGAAGAACACGGCCTTCGCTGGAAGCGACCCGTTGGCGTCGAGCGTCACGGGTCCGCAGAAATTGGAGACGCCGCCCGCCATGTCGTGCACGCCGAACGGTGAGACGTCAGCGAGGCACATCCAAAACGCTCTGTCTTCCGTCGGAGGGCTCGTGGTATCGCGCACGTGACAGAACTGCGGAAGAAACGCGTGTCCCCACGGGAAGATTCGTCCGTCAGCGCCGCGCGCGGCCCGCTCCCACTCCTCTTCGGTGGGAAGTCGAATGCTCGCACCGGTCTTCTTTGAGAGCCACTCACAGTAAGCGGCGGCCGCTGCGATCGAGACACGTCGCATGGGTTGATCGGGCCGCCAATTCGTTCGCTTCTCGAGAGAGCCATCGTCCGCGCTCGCCCACACTGGCACGCCCTGGTCGTTTTTCGGAGCTCGGCTCCTGATCTCGTCATCGCCCTTCTTCGACTCGATGAGGTCCTTGAAGAATGCTTCGTACTCCCCGACGGTGACTTCTCGCTCGCCGATCAAGAACGAGTCGACCCTCGCCCGTTTCTCAGGTTGCGTTAGGTTCGTTTGCACACCGCCGAACAATATGGACGTGCCGGCGGGCACATACACGAATCCTGGCGGAACTTGGTCTTCCCGCAGCATCGTGGGCGAGACGTCGACGTCTTCGTTGCGCGTGACGACGATCGGCAGACGCAGATCCACGTACCCTCGCGCGCGAATCACGATCAGATACGACCCCATCGCGATCGGCACTTTCTGAAGGGGAAGCGCTGGGAGCCGGCAGCGCGCGAAGACCTGATCGTCGGCGACGACCTTCGGCGGCGGTCCCGAGTCGTCGCGGGTGCGAAGAGCCGCGTCGATCTCGGCTTGGGTGGGGATGCCGAGCGACCCGAGCGTCACGTGCTCGACGTCATCGGCGAGCGTCGTTCCGAGCGGATCTTTCCCGGTCGGCGACGGAATCGAGACGGGCATCGGAACGACTCGCGATCCATATCGCGAAGTCTCCTCCGTATCGTCGTAGTACTCGAAGAGAAACGCTTCCGCGCCAGCGACGTCGCAACGTAGAGTGAGAGTGCCGGTCCCGAGGACCATCCGGTCGATTTCGCGATTGCGTCCGTGGTTGTGGAAGACGGCTCGATTTCCCGCTTCTTCGACGCGGCGTCGATCGCCGGCCGCTTCGGCTTCGTGGATCATTTGAATGCTCAGCGCGACGATTCGATCCTCGATCTGGTCTCGTTTGTAGTTCGTCGACGTCGGAAGTGTTCCCGCTTCGATGAACGACTCCGCGGCCTTGTTGAGCGCGGCACGCGCGCCTTCCGCAATCTTGTCGGCGACCTCGAGTCGATTGATCCCGACGTCCTTCGGAATGTCGGACTCGGTCGCCGATTTGCGCTTGTCCTTGGCTTCGTCAAACAGGCGACTGGCCTGAGCGGCGATGGCTTCGGAAGCGCTCAGCTGCTTGTCGATCGCCGCTTGGTTTTGGGCTTCGAGCTTCTCCGCCGCTTGCTTTTCCCTTTCGCGCCGATAGTCCCGGATGCTCGCAGACGCAGATGCGTTGGACGCATCGAGTGCGAGGACCCGATTCATCGCCGCTTCGGCGACGTCGAAGTCGAAGCTCGCGGCGGACACTCGCGCCGTTTCGAACTCGCCGCGAATCCGAGCGTGCTTCGAGATCACGCCGCCGATCCAGAACGCGAGGAGCGCGAGCACCGCGGCTCCGGACACGCCGGCTCCGATCGTGGCCGCGCGGTTTCGTCGCGTGAACTTGCGGAAGCGCACCCACGTCGTCGCGGGCTTTGCCTGAATCGGCTGGAACGACATGAAGCGGCGCAGGTCCGCGGCGAAATCGGCGGCCGTCGCATAGCGTCGCGCGAGGTCGTGCTCGATCGATGTGAGGATGATCGTTTCGAGGTCCTCGGGGAGCCTGGGATTCGCCTGTCGCGGCGGGATCGGCTCCTTCGCGAGCGCGTTTCGGATCACCTCGATCGGCGAGGCACCGGCGTACGGCAGCTTCAACGTGACCAGCTCGTAGAGCGTGACGCCGAGCGAGTAGACCTCCGACTTCGGACCGATGAGCTGCGTCTTCCCGAGGATCTGCTCGCGGCTCATGTACGCCGGCGTCCCGAGGAACTCGCCCGTCGTCGTCAGCTTCTCGGATCGTTCGATTCGAGCGAGGCCAAAGTCGAGGAGCATCGGGACGCCGCGTTCGTCGACGACGATGTTGTTCGGCTTGACGTCGCGGTGCAGGACGTCGTTCTTGTGGGCAAAGTCGAGGGCATCCGCGACCTCGGCGATGATCCGGCAAACCCACGAGAGGTAGTTTTCGCGATCCCGCGCGAGCGATGTCGTCGGCACGGCCACGGGAGCGGTGGTGGCGGATGCCGTGGCGGCTGAGGCCGACTTGCGGATCATCGTCGCCGTCGAGCGGTAGAACGTGGCCGAGTCCGGCTCCTTCCGGGCCTCGTCGAGGAGCTGGGACAGGGACTGGCCCTTCACGAACTCCATCGCGTAGTAATGAAAGCCCGCCTCTTCACCGACTGCGTAGACGGGAACGATGTTGCGGTGCTGGAGCCGAGCGGCCGCGCGCGCCTCGGTGACGAAACGTTCTACGGCTTGCTTGTCTTGAGTGAACGAGGGCGGGAGGACTTTCACCGCGACGCGTCGGCCGAGCGAGATCTGCTCCGCCTCGAAGACGATGCCCATGCCGCCGCGCCCGACTTCGCGAATGATCTTGAAGTCGCCGAGCCGTTCGGGAACGCGGGCGCGATCACCGGACTTCTCGTCCGGAGCCGTCGTGGGTTGCGTCGAGGACGTCGGTTCCACTAAGTCGTTCTTTTCCTTCGATTGAGTCGTGCTTTTCCCTTGCTCGGGTCGCTTGCCCCGATGATACTCGAACCCCGGCTCTGGGGATTGTATCGGGTTGCATAGGCGTTCGCTAACGCAGGAGACCACCAGATGAAATCCGTCCCGTTCGCATGTGCTCTGTCGTTGGCCTTCGCGGCGTGCAGCGTCGCATGGGCCGGCTCGCCGCCGACGTTCACGGGCAACGTGCCCGCAGACTTCGGAGCGGCGGGAGTCATCAAGGAAGCACTCATCATTCCCGAC
This sequence comes from Planctomycetota bacterium, assembly GCA_016178505.1. Taxonomy (GTDB): domain Bacteria; phylum Planctomycetota; class JACOTG01; order JACOTG01; family JACOTG01; genus JACOTG01. Next base: position 2,806 of record JACOTG010000247.1, on the reverse strand, counting down.
TTCAGTGGAGTCGGCGATGTCGGCATTCCCAGCAACTTCCCGCCCGGAACGATCTCGGGCTGGGATCTGGAAGACTTGCGATTGTTCTATGACCTGCACAACGACGTGATGTATGTCGGCATCAACTTCGCCGGCATCGCAGGCGACGCGGACGGCGACGGCGACGGGGGACGCACGAGCGCGGCGCTCGCGGCGAACAATGGAATCGACTTTCCGAACTTCGGCGACTCGGAGTCGTTCGCCGTTCTGTTCGACACGAATCGCGACGGCGTCGGCGACGTCATCGCTGGCGTGAGCGCCCTCGTGGACATCTCCGGATTCACCGTCGCCTCGGCGATTCCCGGCAGCTTCCCGCCGTTCGGATTCGGCGCTCCCCTGCCCGAGCACACGGGTGCGCTCTTCGCTTTGGCCAACGCGGGGGCCCCCGACATCGAGTTCGCCATCCCCGGGTTCTCGCAGCTTCCCGGCTTCCCCGCCGAGATCAACCGATTCGACCAGCCCCTGATGTTCAACGTGATGGCGTTTGCGGGAAGCCTCGCGGACGACGGGTTCGGCGAAGACAACATCAACAACTACCTCGTGACGTTCGGCAAGGTCGGATTCGACAGCGATCCGCAAGGCACGATCGTCACCAATCAATTCCTGGACGCCGGGTTCCTCGTCGATTCGATGTCGGATTGCGGCACGCCGGGCGCGTTCATCAACGACCCGACGGACAACCCGACGACCGACGACATCATTGCCACGTCCGGCCGCCAGGTACTCACGACGCGATGCAATCCGAACGACGACACGAGCGACTCGGGGACGATCAACTTCAACTTCATCGATCCCGTCGACCTCCACAGTCCGGGGCAGGCGACGTTCGTCTCCCTTTCGTTTCTCGACATCGAGGACTCCGGCTCGTCGGGCCGCGGAACTTCACACATGACGTTCTTCGACCGCAATCACTCCGAGATCACGGACGTTCCGATCCCGAGCGGACCGAACGCCGGGCACTTCGAGGCCACCTTCTCGATCGAGCAGGGTCTCGTCGTATTGCCGCCGTGCTCCTTCGCCGTCGCGAGGATCGGCGACGTCGACGACTCGGGCGCGGTCGACACGCTCTGCTACAACCTCCAGCCGGTGAACCTGGACTTCACCATCGACATTCGAGGGTCGGGTTCTGCCGCGCATCAGGGAGACGTCATGGATTTGCCGATCTCCATCCGCAACGATTCGGCCACGCGGTCAGACGCGATCGCCGTCGTGACTTGCGGACTCGGACCGCGCGGGACCGGCGTCACGCTCGTTTCGCCGCGGCACATTCGCTTGCGCCCTGGCTTCACCAACGAGACCCATCCGCAGATGCTGCACCTTCCGATTCCGCAGAACTTGAACCCGAACTGGATCGGTCGCCCGATGCGACTTCGTGCGAAGCTCATTCATCCGACGAGCGGCGTCATTCTTGCGCAGGACGTTTACGATTTCACGGTTGGGCAGTGACCGACTCTCTCGCGTGATTGGCTGCAAGCGGCATTTTGCTTGCGTTGCACGGTGGCCCGGATTAGAAACCTGGGGTCACGTAGGAGATATGGAGACCATTCCAACGCGAGAGTAGCGGCACGGTGAGAGGGTCGTGGCGTCACCAAGACGGGCGACAGGATTCGCCGCACCGCAGTTCTTGAGTGGCAGGCCGTCCGCACAGTCGTCGCGGACGGCCTGCGTTATTTCCCGAACCGTCGTTAGCGAAGCTCGACGCGCCTCGTAGCGAGCCCGCCCTTTTCCGCTTCGTAGGTGACGTCGACCGACCCGCCGCCACGGACGATCCACTCGACGATCACGGCGCCGTTGCCGGGGATACCCCCTTCGAGTCGCAGCTTCGCGGGCTCGCGCTCGGCGGGCTTCACGCGGTGGAACCAGCGGTCCTCGACGACGCCGCCGGCGAGCACGGTGATTCCAGAACCGGAGATCGAGAACCGGTCGGGCGTGCCGATCTTCTTCTGCGCGGACATCTGAGAGCGCGTCGGGATCAGTCGGTCGTTGGCTGCGGTCGCAGTGACGCGAAACGCTCCGCCGTCCAGCTTCGCGACGTCCACGTTTGCGATCGACGGCTTCGGCATTTGGTCCGCGTGATAGAGAGTGAACGCGGCGTTTCGATGGCACAGCTCCTCGAGCATGAACGTCGGCGGCACGCGGCCGGACATCTTCGTCCAACCACCGATTTCGATGTCGCCGTACGTCGGGTGATGGAATGGATGCCACTCGACGAAGCGCGCACCCAGCTCCACGAGATCGTCCCACTTCAGGCGCTCGGCTTGTGAGCGCCGGCCCGCTTCGTCGAAACGACGCGGCCCACCGCCCGCGCCACTGCCGCCCCCCTCGTCGCGGCGACGCGCGCCCTCGTCTTCACTTTGGTTCCGGTACTGGCTGTCGTTCCACAGCTCGTTCGTGAACGAGAAGATGCCGAGCCCTTCGTACGTCCAGTTCACGAAGCCGCCGTGCACGGTGTAGAGGTCTCGCCAGATGATCATGTAGCGATAGAACGGCAGCATCGATTCGCCGCGCTTGCCGATCGTGTCGTAGACCGAAACGTCGCCGCCGGGATACTCGCCCACTTCTTTCGCGCCGGGGCCACGAAGGATCATTCCACCGGAGTTGTGAAACGCTTGCACCCCCGCGATGTTCGGGTGCGCGAGGACGAACGCGCCGATCGCCGCCGGCTCGGGGAACGAGAACGGATAATCGCCGGCACCGAACTGGACGTAGTCCGGCTGCCAGTCCGCGGGCCAATTGCGGTTGAGGTCATATCCACCTGGACCGTCCT
>JACOTG010000050.1 GCA_016178505.1 Planctomycetota bacterium | reverse complement strand
ATTCGCGCGTGGGCTTGCGTGCGACTCTGCGGGCACGCCGCGCGCGAAACCTCCAGGCGTCGCACGGCGCCTGCCGCGAATGGGCCGTGTCCCGGTGGCCGTTGGACTGCCGAGCGGGATCACATTGAAGCACGGGGCGATCGAGCGTCGATGACCCAGCCGCGGCGCCAGCCGTCGATCGCGGCGACGAGTGCCAGCGCGAGGCACGCGAGCGCGAAGACGTCTCCGATCGCGGTGTAGAGCGTGTGCGCGTCGGCGAGCTTCACGGTCGCGGTGAGCGTTCCGGACACGAGCTTGCGCCGGCCGTCGACCTCGATGCGCGCCGGGATTCGGCCGAGCGGATCGATCGACGCGCTGATCCCCGTGTTGGTCGCACGAAAAAGCGGGACGCGGTTCTCGATGGCGCGAAACGCGCTCATCGCTTCCATTTGCTCGGCTTCCGAGCTGTCGAGGTACCAGGACTCGTTCGAGAGTTGGACGAGGAATCGCGCGCCCTTCCGAACGGCGTCGCGCGAGGGCTCCGCGAAGATGCTCTCGTAGCAGATCTGAGCCGAGAAGGGGACCTCGCCGCGAGGCATCGCGAGCGGCATCACGACCATCTCCTCGCCCGGCGTGAGGTTGGGAATGTAGCCCAGCATTCCTTCGAGCACCGACTGGATCGTATCGTGAAAGGGCAAGACGCGGCGGAACGGAACGTACTCCCCCATCGGAACCAGATGCATCTTGTCGTAGCGCGCGATGCGCGCGCCCGACTTCGAGAAGTAGAGCGCCGAGTTGTGCTCGTGATGTTCGGGCGAGCGCGGGTCTGGATCGCCTCGGTCCATCGTGAGGATCCCGACCAGGAACGCTCGACCGTAATGCTTCGCGAGTTCTGCGACGGCCTCTTGCACCGTCGCTCCGTCCGGCGTCCCTTCTTCCAGCGGGTCCGGGTACATCGTCTCGGACCAGACGATGAGATCCGACTCGGGGTGCGTCCGGACCGCGGCGTCGGTGAGCAACCGTTGCTTCCCGAGAACCACCATCTTGTCATTCCCGCCGTGCTTCTCGCCGGAGGTGATGTTGGCTTGAATCGCAGTGACGATCGGACCGTCGTGGAGCGCGATCGTCTTCAACCGCGCGACGCCATACGCCGTCGCGAGCACGACCACGAGCGCGGCGCCGCCGATTCGCTTCGCCGAGAGTCGACCGCCGTCCGGCATCAATGAGCCGGCGACGAGCGCCAGGACGAACGAGATTCCGTAGACGCCGCCGAGGTCGGCGATTTGCGCGAACGCGAGGAACGGAAGCTGCGAATGGCCGAGGAGGATCCACGGGAAACCGGTGAGGAGGTGAGCGCGAAGGTATTCGGTTGCGGCAAACGCCGCCGGGGCTCCCACCCCGTACGGCACCCATTTCGAGCGCGCGACGAGCCGCAGCGCGAGACCGCCCGGAATCCCGAAGACGAGCGTCAGCACCGCGGTGAGGAGCGCGAGGCCGGGCACGCCCGCAACCGAGGTCACCCACCACAGGCCGGCGCCGAAGTAAGTCGTCGAAAAGAGAAAGGCAAGGAGGAGCGCGCCGCGGACGGACGTGCCGCGAATCGCGATGAAGTAGGGAGCGAGCGCGACGAACGCGAGCGGCCAGATCGACACGGGTGGAAGCGCGAGCACGCACAGCGCGCCCGATGCGATGGCGAGGACCGAGCGGCGAGCGAGGCTCACGCCGGCGGCGAGCCTCCGAGCGGGATCACCTCGATCGGCGAAGCGGCCTTCACGGCAGGGGCGCCGATCGACATCACGTGAAGCGCGTTCGCGCGACAAAGGTTCACGAGGTGCGCGGAGCCGCGCCACGGAATCGACTTCGCTCGCCACTCGCCGCCGTCGACGAACAGGCGCGCCGGGCGATACTCCTCGCGATCGCTGCCCACGGGACAATCGTCCGCCGCGATCACTCGCACGCGCGCCCGCGGCTCCTTCGCCCCGCCCGATAGTGCGCGCAGCGCCGGGACGACGAAGAGTTGGAACCCCACGAACGACGACAGCGGATTTCCCGGCAGCCCGAAGACGAGCGTCGATTGTCGGCGGCCGAACAGCAGCGGCTTCCCGGGCTTCATTGCGATCTTGTGGAAGAGGACGTCGACGCCCTCGGCGCGAAGCGCGTCGGCGACGAGGTCGTGCTCGCCCGCCGAGACTCCGCCGGAAATGATCAGCACGTCGTCGCGAAGCCCTTCGCGGAGGAGCACGCGCAGCGCGAGCGCGTCGTCGCGCGCGATCCCGAGATCGCGGACGCGGCAGCTCGTGCCCGCGGACGCGAGGCACGCGACGAGCATCGGGCCGTTCGAGTTGCGGATCTTGCCGGGTGGCGGCGGCTCGGGCGAGCCCGCGGGCACCAGCTCGTCGCCGGTCGACAACACGGCGACGCGCGGCTTCGGCCACACCGGAACGTCGACGTGACCGAGGAGCGAGAGGAGCGCGACGTCCGCCGCGACGATCGAACGCCCCGGCTCGAAGAGGATCTCGCCCTTCTCGACTTCGCTTCCCGCCGGAGCCACGTTCGCGCCGGCGTGGAGCGCGTCCAGGATTCGAATGAACCCCGGGAACGCGGCGGGCTCGCTCTTCTCGATCGGGACGACGCACTCCGTGCCCGACGGCACCGGGGCACCGGTCATCACCTTGAACGCTCCGCCGGACGGCAACTCCGCGCCGGGCGCCGAGCCCGCGGGCGTCTCGCCGGAAAAGAGGAGCTCCGCGGGGATCGTTTCGAGGTCCGCCACGCGAACCGCCCAACCGTCCATCGTCGCGCGCGCGAACGGCGGCGCGTCCTCGCGCGAGACGATCTGCTCGGCGAGCACGCGGCCGAGCGCGTCGCTCGGGCTCACGCGCTCCGGCGCGCGCGGTGACGGAGTCGCCTCGAGCACTCGCCGAATGGCTTCGTCGACCGTGATCATGGGAATGCCCTCACCGCCTCTCGGTTGCCCGCGACTTTTTAGGCCATGCCGTGACGCAAGGCAATCGAATTCGAGCGCGCTACTTCGGCGTGGGCGACTCCGCGGGCTCCGCGAGGCAGACGAGCTCGCCGCTCCCGGTTGCGAAGACGAGCCGGCAGTCGCCGACCGGGATCGCGGAGGTAGCCGGCGTGTCGTCGGGATGGCACCAGAGGATCCTCGAGCGTTTCGTGTCGAGCGCCCAATTCCCGAAGTAGAGCACGTCGCTCGCCATGGTCGCGGGCCCCGGCTTTGCGCCGGCGGGAAGCTTGGCGAACGAGAAGGGTCTCGTCGAGCCCGTCGACCGGCACGCGAGGATCTCGCCCGTGCCGTCGAACCCGTACGCGACGTCGTCGTGAATCGCCGCGGGGAACGCCACTTCGAAGCGCCCGGCATTTCGAACACTCGGCTCCGGGGCGATGCACGATGGAAAATCCGCCTTCTCCCCGGGAAAGAGAAGCGGCGACGAGATCCACCAGGAGATCTCGTTCTTCTCGCCGCCGCAGAGTTGCGCAACGGTGAACTCACGCGAGGCAGCTCGGTTGCCGGCGGCGATGGGCGCGACTTGCCGGCGGTCGACGACGGGGGGAGCACTCTTCGGGTTCGACGGCGGCGACGACACGGCATCGACGGGGATCTGAACGAGCACCGCGACCTCGCTGCGAACGTTGGCCGGTTTGTCGAGCGTAATGCCGGTCACGAGCGGCTTGCCGCCGAACTCTCGCGGCGCGATCGCGAGCAGCCCGAGCGAGTGGAACGTCGTCGTCGCGGACACGACGTTGCCGCTCTTCGCGTCGATGCAGACGAGGTGCCGGTCGGCTTCGAAGTAGATCTTGCCGTCGTAGACGCACGGTCGGCCGAGGCCCGCCATCTTTCGCTCCCAAGCGCTGCCGAGACCTGCGGCATTGCGAACGAATCCACGAACGAGGTTCGGCTCGCACGCGACCACGACTCCTTCCCAGGTGACGAGCTCGATCGGTCCGCCCTTTCCGAGGAGCCGCGGGGTGGACGTCGGTTTGCCCGTCGTCCCGTCGAATGCGTGGAGCTCGCGGCCGCTCGGCTTCGCAACGGCGACGTAGAGAACGCCTCCCCATGTCACCGGCTCGCATAAGAGATCACCCGGTAGCTTGACGCGCCACGCGACCTCGGGCTCGACGCGGATCGGCGCGACCGGCGAGGCGGCCGTGCGCGCCGCGTTGCCGCGCGCTTGATTCCACTCGCGAGCTGCGGGATCGTCGCCGGCCGCCGCGCTCGGCCCGGACAATGCGATCACGACGAGCGCTGCGTGAATCGACGTCGACATGCGGCGACTCCTCTCTCT
>JACOTG010000214.1 GCA_016178505.1 Planctomycetota bacterium | reverse complement strand
CGTCGCGGTGTCGGCCTCGAGCGCTTCGAAGCTCGAGCCGCCGCCGGATCGGGGCGAACGCCGTAAACGTCCTCGAGGATCCGCAGGAGATCCCAGAAGTTCTGGATCTCGTGGCGAGCCGGCGTCTTTCCCTCGTGGTCGAGGTACTTGCCGCTTCGCCGATTGCGCACGGTGATCATGCCGATCGCGTTTGGCGGATCGATGTCGTGCAGCGGGTTGTCGCCGATGTACATCGCTTCCTGCGGCCGAAGACCGAGATCCGCGCACGCGCGTTGGTACAGCTTCACGTTCGGCTTGCTGATGCCGATCTGATCGGAAATGAAGATCGCGTTCGACGTGAGATAGTCATAGACCTTGAGCCGGATCAGCTTCTCGGCCTGCTTCACTTCGAGCCCCGCCGTGATCACACCGCGGATGAGCGACGTTCGCGCGAGGATCTTCAGCACCTCGATCGCGTCGTTGTAGGGCGCGAGCTCGCGGAATTTCGTCTCGTGGTAGGCGACGACGCCGGCCGCAATCAGGATCGCGGGATTCAGTGCCTCGTAGCTCGAGCGCGGTACGCGGAGGAGCAGCTTGTTGAAGTGACCTTCGTAGTTGCTCGAGAACTCGGAGATGATCTCTTCGAGCTCGCGAAGAAGGATGTCGCGGTCGACGCGCAGGCCGCAGCGAATCATCGCATCGATCGAGTTCTCTCTCGCGCGCCGCGCGAAGTCGGACGTCGAGAACAGAGTATCGTCGATGTCGAAGAAAACAGCCTTGATCGGCGGCATCGTTCGGAGCTTTTCGGCCAGTCCAGCCCCCTTTCCGGCCGACATGCTAGCCGACCGTCAGGGGGCTGTCAAACGCGCGCGCCCGTCCGACTGTCGATCTCAGTGGCGAAGCCGAGTCTCTTCTTCCGCCACGTCGACGATGTGAACCGTGACGACGACCAGTAGATCCCGCATCTCCTCGGACTTGCCCTTGCGGCTGAAAAGGAATCCGACGAGCGGGATGTCGGCGAAGAACGGCGTCTCGCTCTTTCGATCCACCGACGACACATTTCGGAGTCCACCGATCATCACCGTCCCGCCATCCGGAACCATCACGGTGGTCGCCGCGCGAGAGACCTCCAGCTCCGGAAGCTCGATCGTGACGGGCTGGGTGAGGCCGCCAAGGCTCGTGGTGAACGTCGGGATCGGCTGCTTCAGCTTCGCGACGGTCGGCTTCAACTCGAGGTTCACGTACTTGCGGTCGTTCGAGATCGTCGGCCGAACATCGAGGACGAGGCCGTCCTGGATGATGCCGATGACCGGGTCGGCGATGAACGCCGTCTGCGCGACCTCGACCTCGAAGTCCTGGACATAGGCGATTTGGTTCACGACGTGAATCGACGCCTGCTGCGTGTTGTGAGCCGTGATTCGCGGCGCCGTGAGCTGCGTTGCGCGGTCCGACTTCTCCACCGAGCGAAGCACGAAGTTCAGTTGCGCATCGTCGAGATAAGCCCACTGCAACGTGAGGCCACCCGTCGACGACAGCGACTTGCCGAGCGTTCGAGTGAACAAGTTCTCGGTTCGCGCCCGGTACTCGTTCTTGCCCTGGTTGAAGAATGCGCCACTCGACGGGCTGCCCGACGAGTTCGTCGCGAGCCCCTGGCCGTTGTTGTCGAAGCCGGCCGAAGCGTTGTCCTCGAGGCCGTTCGTCACGTCGTCGAGGTTCGCGAGGTCGCCCTTCGCGCCACCGAGTCCGCGGAAGTCGACACCGACATCCTGCAGGAAGTTGTCCGTGACCGTCAGGAATCGCGACTCGATCAACACCGAGGCGCCGAGGAACTGGCGAAGGTCGTTCAGGAATTTTCCAACCTGGCGTTGAACCTCGGGAGTGTGCACGACGAGCAACCCGGCGGACGTCGCGTCGATCGTCCCCGGCTGTCCGTCCCAGGACTCGGGCGCGATGTTCGTGCGCACGAGCTCGATCAAGTCCTCGGGCTTCAACTCCGGCTCCTTCTCCTTGAAGTCGCCGAAGATCGGCTTCTCGTTCTCGCCCTTCGGCTCGCCCGTGCGCAGCCGAATGTCGGGGCTCGTGAAGTTGGCCAAGCCGAACGCGATGTCGCGAACCTCGTGGATCTGCGGCACCGGCTTGCCGAGCGCTTTGTCCTTCTTCGTGATGAGGAGAACGTCGTCCTTGAACGTGTAGGTGAGGTTCTCCTGCGAGGCGAGAACGATGTTGAGCGCGGTGCGAACCGGAACTTGCTTGAGCGTCAGCTTGATCGTTGCCGTGCCCGCCTCGCCGGCCACCTCCGGATCGAGGACCATGTTGATTCCGGTGAAGCTGCGGATGTAGTCGATGACCGCGGGCAGCGTCGCGTCTTCGAACTCGAGATCCATGCGGATGTTCGCGAGCTGGTTCTTGATCTTCTGGACGGCGGGCGAGTCCGTCTCCGCAGCGCCGATCGAGCCCGCGTAGGCGCGCTTGCGCTTGATCTCGTCCCAGTAGGCCTGCGACGGCCAGGAGAGGAAGTCGCCGTCCGGGATCAATCCCGCGCGCACGTCCTCCATCCACGACCGATACTGCTCGCGCTTCTTCTCGACGAAGTCCGAGTTGAACTTGTCGTGACGCGCGATCCGCGAGGACTCCTTGAGATCTTTCGCCGCCTTGAACTGCGGGTCGATGTCGAGCACTTGATCGGCGAGCGTTTCCGCCGCTGCGAAGTCGTTGCGGTCGAATCGATCCGTCGCGTCTTCCATGAGCGAGCGGATGCGATCCACGCGAGCCTGACGCTCTTTCTGTTCTTCTTTTTGCAAGGTCTGGTACGCCTCGCGCGCTTGGGAGCGGCGCTGTTCCTCGGCGTACCGGCGATTGGATTGCTTTGCTTGCGCGAGCTTCGCTTCGGCGCGCTGTCGCATGGCTCCGAAGTCGACCTCGGCGTACGGATTCCACGTCGCGATCGAAACGATTTCTTCGAGCGCGTTGATGGCGTCGGCGTAACGCTTCTCGCTCATCGCCTTGTCGGCTTCCGCTTCGAGAGACTCCGCGCGGAACATCTGCTGTTGTGCCGCGGCGAGGCGACGTCGCGACAACTCGTCTTTCACGTTTTCGATCTCGCCGCCGCGCTTGCCGAGCGCTTCCTCGACCTGCGCGTAGAGGGTGTTCACTTCGGCGTTCGTGACGTCGAGCTCGCGCGCCCGGAGGAGGCTTTCCTCGGCCCGTGCGTAGTCGCCTTGGTCCATGGCCTTTCTCGCAGCATCGACGTAGCGCCCGACGAGGAATTCGTTCTTCTGCTGGATGAGCGACTTCTCTTTGACGGCCTGATCGCGAACCTGCTGTGCGCGGTCCTCGTTCGCCGGCGGCTTTTCCTGGGCGACCGGCTCCTGAGTGGCCGGCGTGGCCGGCGCCGACTCGGTCGGTTCGGCAGCCGCTGGGGTCTCGGCAGGAGTTTCGATCGCGGCCGTGTTGTCGGCCGGCGGCTCACCCGGACCGGCGCATCCGATCGCCAGACCGAGGAGGAGGGGAACGGCGGGAAGCGCGACGAACGCCGACCGGATCCGAAGCACGCTCATCTTTCCACTCCTTCTTGCTCGAGTTTCAGCGGACGAGTCTCGGCGAGACCCTCCCCAAGCACGCGCCCGCGAAACGGCCATGAACGGCGCGGCTTGGGCGTACCGTTAGCGCGGAGCACGATGCGACATCATGATCCATAGGCGCCCAACGGATCCCTTTTTTCCCGGCGAAAGGACGCGAGCTCCCTTCGCGTTTCTCGAAACTTTTTCCGTAATCCCTTCGAAAAGAGGGCGGCAGTTTACGCGAGCCCCAAAGTCGAGTCAAAAGGAAAGTGAGCCCTGCAGCCGGCGCCTCATCCCGTGCCGCGCGACTCGGTTGCGCGCGTCGAACGCGCCTCAGCGGCATTGCAGTTGGGCCTGGAGATCCCTCGCCTTCTCGTCGCCCGGACAATGCGTCGACCATTCGTGAAGCTCGGCGCAGGCTCGGTCCAGATCGACGAGAGGACTGCCCTCGAGCGTGTGAATCCCCACGAGGATGCGCCAACCGTTGCAGTCCTCGGGACGCGCGGCAAGCAACTGAACGAGCCTTCGTTCGGCGCTGGAATAGAAACGGAGCGCCCGTTCCGCGTCGTCCTTCGTCGATCCCTTTCTCGCGACGTATCCGAGAGCGAACTCCACCGAGGCACACGCGTCGACGGCTCGGGCGTCGGTTGGCCGCATATTCGCCGCGATGGCCAGGTCGACGAGCGCCTCTCCATCCAGCGCGGCTTGCTCGACGCTGGCTTCGGGCAGCTTCTTGCCGCGCTCGAACCGGAGGCTTCCCAGCATGAAATGAGCGCTCGGGTTCGTCGGATCTCGTTTGCATGCGTCGGCAAAGAGCGCTTCGGCTTCGCGATCGTTGCCGCCTTGTCGCGCGGAGATCGCGGCATCGATCGTGTCGAGGATCGGGAGGCGCGTCGATGCCGCGGGAAACGTGGCCAGCGCGCTTGGATCGGGTATCGGCGCCGCGGAGCCGAGGTAGCCGAGCGCCTGGAGTGGCGCACTCGAGCCCGAAGCCGCACGGGTACCGTCGGCCGCCGTCCGGGAGGCGTAAGCGCCGATCGCCGCATCGAGCGCGGCCGCGTCGGCATCGCGTACCGGCTGCGTGGCGTCTTCATCCGGTGGCAATGGGATTTTCACGGGCCCATCCCAGATCCGCTTCGAGCCGGTTCGCGGATCGCGAGCCGCAAACTGCGGCGCCCACGCGTACTGGAAGAACGGCGCGAGGCACTCGGCGTAGAGCGGGGCCGCCGAGGACGCGTCAGCGAGCAGTCGGTCGACGCCGTCGATGTCGCGCGGCGCCGGGACGTCGAGGAGTGCCAGAGCCGTGGGCAACAGATCGACGCCCGAGATGCGATCCGCGCGGACGCTCGCGGCTGCGACGCGGCCCGGCGCGCGGACGATCAGCGGGACACGCAAAGTCGAGTCGTAGAGGAGACAGCCGTGCGTCCGCTCGCCGTGTTCTCCCAACCCCTCGCCGTGATCGGCGACGACGACGATCGCCGTTCGGTCGAGGCGTCCGGCCTTCTCGATCGCGTCGATCAGGCGACCGAGCTGCGCATCGACGAACGCGATCTCGCCCTCGTACGGCGAGTCGCGGAATCGGTCTGCGAACGGCGGCGGCGGCGCGTACGGCGCGTGCGCGTCGAAGTAGTGGACCCAGAGCGCGAACGACGCGGCGTCTTTCGCGGCGAGGCGTGGCGCGAGCCAATCGAGCGCGGCCGCCGTCGTTCGATCGGCCGAGCGCTCGGGGTAGGAGTAGCTCCCCGCCCGCGCGCCGAACGCGTCGTCGTAGAGGTCGAAGCCACGATCGAGTCCGAAACGATGGTCGAGCGGCGCGCCGCCCACGAATGCCGCCGTGTCGTAGCCGCGATCGTGGAGGATCGCCGCAAACGTCGGAACCTCGCGACGAAGTGGCGCGGCTCCGTTGTCGCGAAGTCCGTGGCGATTCGGGTAGAGCCCCGTCAGCATCGAGGCATGCGAGGGGAGCGTCAGCGGCGCCACCGCATAGGCCCGCTCGAAGCGCGCGCCTTCGCGCGCGAGGCGGTCGAGGATCGGCGTCGCTGCGCTCGCGCGACCGTAGCATCCGAGTCGATCGGCGCGAACGGTGTCGAGCGTGACGAGAAGGAGAGAGGGACCCGTCGCGTGCGGCTTCGGTGGCGCGCAGGACGAACCGACGAGAAGGAGCGACGCCGCGCCGGCGGTCGCTCGCCGCCGCAGCTTCATTTCCCCTTCTTGGACTCTTCCTTCATCTGTTCCCTTTTTGCGGGCGGGGCGGCCGGCGTCTTGAGGTGCTGGCGCGACTCGATGCCGATCGGGCTCGTGGGATCGACTTTCTCGGCATCCTCGAAGTAGCGGACCGCGCGATCGGCGGCGGTCTTCTCCTTGCCCGCTTTGCCGAGCTCCTCGTAGCAGCGGCCGAGCCAGTAGAGCGCCTTTTGGTATTCGCCTCGGTTCTCGAAGAAGCGCGCGACGACGTTCGCGAACTGGAATCGCGCCTCCTCCAACTTCTGCTTCTGGAACATCACCTGGCCGAGACCGTTCGACGCGCCGGCCTTCATCTCCGGCCGCGAAGACAAGAGCCCCTCGTAGTAGCGCTGGGCGTCGTCGAGCTTCCCCGACGTGATGAGGCACTCGCCCTGTTTGGCGACGGCGCCGGCTTCGAGATCCTTGAGTTCGCCGAGCTCGGGGCTGCCGTCCTTCAGTCCTTCCTGCGCCTTCTTCGCCGTGCGTTCGAGAGAGGCGTACAGGGTCTGCGCTTCGCCGTAGTTTCCTTTCTGCTCGATCGTGACGGCCTTCCAGTACTTCGCGCGCACTTCCCATTCGATGCCGTACTTTTCACGTGCTTCGTTCTCGAGCGACGTCAACGTCTCCTCGGCCTTGGCGAAGTCCTTCTTCGCAAGATAGCAGCGCGCCAGGTTGAGGCGAGCGGGCGCGAAGAACCGCGTGTCCTTCACGTCGCTGAGCAGTTTCTGATAGGCGGCGATGGCGGCGTCCGTCCGAACCGGGTCGAGCGACGACCAGCGGAACGTCGTTTCTGCAAGCTCGAAGAGCGGGTACTGGCGACGCGCCGGCGCGGACTCTTTTTCCGCGGCCGCCTTGAATTGGTTGACGGCGCTCTCCCATTGGCCCTTGTCGCGGAGTTCCTTGCCCTTCGCGTAGCCATCGGCGAGGTCCGGAATCACGACTTCTCGGACGTCTCGAGCCGGGATCCTCTGAACGTCGTTGACGTTCTCGAGCTTGTACACGACCTCCTTGAAGTTGTCCTCGCTGACCGTGGCGGCTTCGATCTGTCCGCCCGACTTGCGAACGATGGTGATCTTCGCCGGCGCGGCGACGGCGAGGGCAGAGGCGGCGAGCAACGAGGCGACGGTCGAAACGCGAGCCATGCGAGTGAGCACGATCGAATGCCCTCCCTTCGGGACGTCGTTTTCTTCTGAACCGCGATTATAGCCGGCGAATCGACGCGTCAAATGCCATGGCCGAGGTCCCGAGCGTTGCTCGAGGCCTCGGCCACGGATTTTCGACTAACGATCAGCGATTAGCGGCTCGGTCCGCGCATCGGCTCGAGCTCGCTCGGGATGATGATGTTCGCCTTGAGCAGGATCAGGAGATTCTTCCGTTCGACGAACGATCCCTTGCGGCTCCAGAGGAAGCTCAAGATCGGGATCTGGTCGAAGAGCGGCACGCTCGACTCGGTGTTCCGTTCTTCGGAGACCTTCATGCCGCCGATGAGGAGCGTCGCGTTGTCCGGGATCGTGACGGTCGCGCGAATGCGCTGGATGTCGAGCCGCGGAAGCTGGATCGTGACCGGCGAGCCCTGGCCGAGCGTCGTCTGGAACGTCGCGATCGGCTTCTGCAGCACGGCGACGGTCGGACGAATCTCGAGCGTGATGAACTTGCGGTCGCCGCTCACGACGGGCTTCACGCCGAGGATGACGCCCTCGTTCGCGATCGCCACGATCGGGTCGGCGATGACGGCGGCCTGAGCGATCTCGACGTCGTAGTCCTTGATGTAGGACGTTTGGTTGATGACGTTGATGTAGGCGCGCTGATTGTTCGCGATCGTGAGGCTCGGCGCCGTCAGCGTCGTCGAGCGCTCGCTCTTGCGAACGGCTCGGAACACGGCGTTGACCTCCGTGTCGGAGAGGTAGCTCCACTGCGCCGTGAACCCACCCGAATTGTCGAGCGTGTCCGGATTGCCGAGTGCGGTGTCGAACAGGTTCTCGACTCGAGCCCGCACGTCGCCGTCGTTGCCGACGTCGTAGAACGCACCCGAGTCGTTGCCGGTGCCCGGGCCGAGCGGCTGAGCCGGCGTTCCGAATCCGGTTCCCGCGGTGCCGAAGTCGTCGAGCGTCGCGCGCGTTCCGAGGCCGGGCTTTCCGACGCCCCCCGTGTTGTCGCCCAGGCCGCGGAGATCGACGCCCACGTCTTCGAGGAAGTTGTCCTCGACCGTGAGGAACCGCGATTCGATATGCACCATCACGCCTTGCGTCTTGCGCAGGTCGTTCAAGAGCTTGACGATTTGCTCGTGCACTTCGCGCGTCTGGCGCACGATCAGCGTGCCTTCCTTGCCTTCGATCGCGCGCGGCGGCTCCCACTGGCCCTTTGCGATGTTGTCCTGGATGAGCTGCATCAGGCGATCCATCTGGATCGCGGGAGTGGGCTCGGCCGCTTCGGCTGCCTCGGCCTCGACTTCGCTCTTCGCCGAACCGCTGAGGGTGATCTCGGTCGGATCCGGCGTGAAGTTGCCGATCGGGCTCACGAGGTCCCGCACGTTGTAGAGGTTGAGCTTTACGTCTCCCGTGATGTCCTCGGGCGTCGTGATCTTCACCACGCCGTCCTCGACCTTCCACACGAGACCCTTGAAGCCGGTGACGATGTCGAGCACGTTCAGAACCGGCAGCTGCTTCGCCTGGAACGTCACCGTCGACTCGCCTTCACCGAGCTTCGTCGTCACCGCTTTCGAGATGTAGAAGTTGACGCCCGAGACCTGGTGGAAGAAGTCGACGACTTGCTGCAGCGGCGTATCCTGGAACTCGGGGGAGATCAGCGTTTCCTTGAGGCGGTTCCGAACCTGCTGCTCTTCCTCGTTCGCGCCCGTGTCGAGGTTCGAGAGCTCCCTCGGCTTGCGCCGGCCCTGATTCTCCTCCCAACCGTCCGGGTAGTTGTAGGTCTTCACCACCGGAAGCGCGGAGGTGCGAACGTCCTCCATCACGCGCTTCCACTCTTCGCGGTAGTTGGCGTGGTTCGCTTCGGTCTTCGCCGCGTGTCGCGCCTCGATGGCGACGTCGCGAAGTCGGATCGCGGCGGCATTCGAGTAGTCGAGCTTCAAGATCTCGTTCGAGATCTTTTCGGATAGCTCGTAGTCACCGCGCTCGAACTGCTTGTCCGCCTCGGCGAACAGCTCGGCAACGCGCTCGTCGACGTGGGCCTTCTCTCGAGCGGCCTCGGCCTCCTTCTCCTTGCGAATCTCGGCGGCTCGCGCCTCGCCTTCGCGCTTCGTGGCGTCCTTCTGTCCTTGCTGAGCGCGCTTGAGGTAGTCCTCGACGATTCCTCGGTCCGAGCCGGGGATGTCGTACGGGAACCAGTTGTAGAGCGTCACCGCGTCCTGGAACTGACGGATCGCCGAGTCGTAGTCGCCGCGCTCGTAGTAGCTCTTGCCGAGCTTGAAGTGATCCTCGGCCTCGAGGCGCGCCTGTTGCACGCGCACCGAGTGGATGTTCTTCGCTTCCTCGAGCGTCTGGCCGCTTCCCGCGCGCCGCACGTCGAGGAGCGATCCGACTTTGTTGAAGAGGCTTTTCGCTTCCTCGTTGTCCGGCTGGACCTCGAGAGCATTCTTGAAGTTCTCGAGCGCCTTTTCGAGGTTGCCGGCCTCATACTCCTTCTTTCCGGCCTCGACGAACTCGGAAGCGAGCGTGCCTTCCGCCTGGTTTCGTCGACCCGCCTCCCCCTTGGCTTGCTCGAGAGCGCTGGGATTGCCCGCCGGTTGGCCGCCCTCGCCGGGCTCCGGCCCGCCCTCGAACGACGTGGCCGGGGCTCCGTTCGACGCCGTCTCCGGACTACTGCAGGAGACGAGGCCGAGTGCGGCCGCCAGGACGAGCGAACCACCTGAAGTGAGCGCGGTGATCCTCATGATCTCCACCTTCTTTCTCGACTGGTCGCGCATGCGCGTGATCGGAAGCATGGTTTAGCCGTTCTCTCTTCTCTTATCCCGTGGACTTCGAGGGTGGGTTTCGAAGGAGGCGCGCCGGAGCCGGTGCCGGGCGCGTTCGCCGCCTCGAACGAGGCAGGTGAAATCCACCACTCATTCATTCCCCGTGAATCTCCCCGTCGCCGCCGGTCCAATGTCGACCGATTGGCGCACGACAGGCCATCGAAGATCGAGTTCGACGACTTTTTCCCTTCCATGAGGCGGCGGGTGCCGCCAAAAGCGGGGCCACATTATCAGGGGCCTCCGAGGGCGTCAAAAAAAAAGTCCCTGAGCGTTCAACCACCTGGAGACCCGCATCGATGAGGATGGCGGACGCGGCGGCGATCGACGTTCGTCACCACTCGGAGATCGTTGCGACCCGCTGAAGGTCCTTATGGATGAGGTGGGCCGAGTTCGATGCCGAGCCACTTCGCGACCACCTGAAGGTCCTTATGGATGAGGTGAGCCGAGTTCGATGCCGAGTCACTTCGCGACGACTTGAAGATCCTCATGGATGAGGTGGGCCGAGTTCGATGCCGAGTCACTTCGCGACCACCTGAAGGTCCTCATCGATGAGGTGGGCCGAGTTCGATGCCGAGCAACTTCGCGACGACTTGAAGATCCTCATGGATGAGGTGGTTCGATGCCGAGTCACTTCGCGACCACCTGAAGGTCCTTCCCGACGAGGACCTTGTCCGCCGGGTTTCGCAGCAGGTACGCGGGGTGATAGGTGGGGACCACCGTGATGTCCTCGAAGTGAAAGATCCGCCCGCGCATCTGTCCGACCGGCTTCTCGAGCCCGAGGACGGCCCGCGCCGCCGGCGCGCCGAGCGTGCAGATCACCTCGGGGCGAATCGTCCGGATCTGCGCGTGGAGGTACGGAAAGCAGTTGTCGGATTCGGATTGCTCGGGCGTGCGGTTGTTCGGAGGCCGGCACTTGAGAACGTTCGCGATGTAAACCTCCTCCCGCTTGAGTCGAATGGCCTCGATCATCTTCGTGAGGAGTTGGCCCGCGGGGCCGACGAACGGCCGACCGGTGCGATCTTCCTCGAAGCCCGGTGCCTCGCCGACGAAGACGAGGCGCGCGGTCGGGCTGCCTTCGCCGAACACGGTTTGCTTTCGCGAGTGGCAGATCTCGCACCGTGTGCAGCGCTTCACCTCGTCGTCGAGCGACGCGAGCGCCGCCACGCGGTCCGCGACGTCGAGGGGTGGGATGGGCCGCGCGGATGCCGGCGTCGCGACGTCTAGATCGGTGTTCGGCCGGGCCGGCTCTCGGATGCGAGCCGGCCGGGCGATCCATTCGAGGCCCGCGCGATCGGCGATGCGCAGGTGCTCGCGAATCTGCGCGATCCATCGATCGCCGGTGAAGTCCTGCGAGGGGGGCACGCTCAGTCTCCCGCGTGTTCCCGCTTTGCTTCCGCGAGCGCCGCTTCGAGGTCGCGAATCACTGCGGGCTCGACGTCGCCGATCGGCTTCTGGAATTGGCAACCCGCGGCGCGCGCGTGCCCGCCGCCGCCGAATCGCGCGGCGAAGCGGTTCACGTCGATGACTCCGGACGATCGGAACGAGACCTTGGTTGGACGGCCGGTCTCCATCTCGCGGAAGAGGACGGCGACGATGACTCCTTGGACGCTCGCCGGAATGTCGATGATGTCACGCGCGTCGATCTGAGTGATTCCCGCCGAACGGCACATCGCCTGCGTGACGTGCGTCCATGCGATCTCGCCGTCGCCGGCGAAGCGCAGCTCCTGCGCGGCCATTCCCTCGAGCCGGACGAGGGACAGCGGTTTCTCGCGATAGAGGTGGCGCAGGACGAGGGACGGCTTCGCGCCGCATCGCAAGAGATGGGCCGCCATCTCGTGGCACGCGGGCGTCGTGTTCGAGTACGAGAAACGTCCGGTGTCGCTGACGAGCGCGGTGTACAGCGCAAGCGCCATGTCCGCGTCGATCTCGACGCCGCTCGCGATCGCCAGCCGGTAGATCATCTGGCCGGTCGCCGCGCACGATTCGTCGAACCAATTCACGTCGGCGAACGGCTCGTTGCCGGCGTGGTGGTCGACATTGACGACGAAAGGCTTGCCCGGGACGGCGTCGAGCACTCGTGCGACGCGATCGCGAGTGCCGCAGTCGAGCGTGACGACCGCATCGACGGCGCCGTTCATTCCAGCCGGAAACGACTGCACCGTCTCGATCCCCGGCAGGAACCGAAACGTGTCGGGCGTCGGGCATGCGTTCACGATGCGGACTTGCTTCCCGAGTCGCGCCAACAATTTCGCCAGCCCGAGCTCGCTGCCGACACCGTCGCCATCGAGCGGCTCGTGCGTCGTCAAGAGCAGTGAGCGATACCGAAGCAGATGCTCGAGGACTTCACGCTCCATGCGTCGGTTCTCCAAGCGCAACGGGCTCGTTGCCGATCCGTGCGGGCCGATCGGCGAACAGGTGGCGCGGCGTGGCGCGTCGCGCGCGCACGCGAACGAGCGCGTTTCGCGCCTCGTCGCCGGCCGGGAACACGACGCGGACGTAGCGCTCGGTGTATCCCGAAAACGTACCGGGTACACCCGCGGCCGGTTCCTCGCCGAGCACTTCCACCTCGGTTCCCACGAAGGAGCGGTGATAGGCGAGGGCGAGCCGCGCCTCGAGCGCCTCGAGCGAGCGCATGCGCTTCGATTGCTCCCGCGGCCCGATCCGGCCGGGAATCGACGCGGCCGTCGTGTCGCGTCGCACGCTGTACGGGAAGAGGTGGATCTTGTGGAAGCCCGCTTGCTCACAGGTGCGCTCGGTGTTTCGGTGTGCGTCTTCGGTCTCGCCGGGAAAGCCCACGATCACGTCGGTCGTGAGAGATGGGCGGTCGATGCGATTTCGGATGGCGTCGATCGTCTTCGAGAAACGCGATGCCGTGTAGCGCCGGCGCATCGCGCGCAGCACTCCGTCGTCGCCGCTTTGCAGAGGAAGATGGAAGTGCGGGCAGCACACCGGCGAGTCTGCGATGGTGGCGAGGAGTCGCGGCGTCACTTCGTTCGCTTCGATCGACGAGAGGCGCAACCGCACGGCGCCGCGCTTGGCGATGCGAGCGAGGTCGGCCACGAGCTTCGCAAGAGCCTCCCGCCCGCCGAGGTCCTTCCCGTATCCGCCGAGAT
The DNA here is from genome assembly GCA_016178505.1 of Planctomycetota bacterium. Lineage (GTDB taxonomy): Bacteria > Planctomycetota > JACOTG01 > JACOTG01 > JACOTG01 > JACOTG01. The sequence continues at coordinate 5,592 of JACOTG010000214.1, read as the reverse complement.
GCACTCCCGTGAGAACCAGCTCGCGAAATCCGGCGTCGAGGAGCGAGCGGGCCTCGTCGAGGATTTCCGGGGCCGGGCGACTGCGAGCCGTCCCGCGCACCGCGGGGATGATGCAGAACGAACAGTGCAGATCGCAGCCGTCCTGGACCTTCAGGAACGCGCGCGTTTGTCCTTCGAACGCGGTGATTCCGGGCCACGCAGTCGCCGGCGTGCTCGTTTCGTCGGGAGGCCCCGCGTCCCGCTGGAGGACTTGGAAGAGGCTCGCCTTCTGCCGGTTCGGCGCGACCCACGCGACTCCGGGGATCGCCGCGAGCTCGTCCGCATCGGAATCGGCGTAGCAGCCCGTCGCCACCACGGTGGCGCCCGGGTGCTCGCGCAGCGCGCGGCGCACGAGATGCCGGCTCTTCGCGCCGGCGCGTTCGGTCACCGTGCAGGTGTTCACGACCACGACGTCGGCGCGCTCGCCCTCGCGCGCTTCGCGGAAGCCGCGCCGCGCGGCGTCCTCGCGGAGCGCCTGAGTGTCGTAGTGGTTGACCTTGCAACCGAGGGTCACGAAGGCACAGCGCTTCAAGGAAACCTCCCCGCCAATCGAACCGTCCGTTCGCGGCACGAGTGAAGAGCGGCCCAGTCGACCACGGTCCCGGAACGGAGTCAAGCCGAGGCGACGCTGCGCGAAGGGGAAGCTAAACTTCGCCGATTCGGAACCGGCCGGGCGCCGGCGAGAGGAGCGTGATCGGGCGTGAGCGAGCGAGGGCGGATCGGGCTTCTTGCGGTGGCGCTCGCCCTGAGCCTCGTCCTCGTTCATCTGCCGAACCTGGGCGCGCCGCTCGTGCAGCTCGGCGATTCCGTGTTCGAGAGCGCCGTCGATCGCTCGTTCCTCGGAATGCCGGCGATCGGCTCTCGCATCCACGCCCTCCTGCTGCACGCCTCGGCCGCGCTGCTCGTCCTCGGCATCGCGGGTCGGCTCGGCGCGTCCGTGTTCGGGGCGGTCGTCGCGGCCGGCCTGTTCGCGTTGGTTCCGTCGTCCGTCGACGTCGTCGCGACGCGCGAGGGTCTGAGTGTGCTGGCCGCGAACGCGCTCGTGCTCGGAGCCTTCTATCTCTATCTCGTCTCGGTGTCAGGTGCCGCGAACCCAATCGTGCGCTCGGAGTCCGACGGGCCGGCCCAGCGCGCCGATGCCGGCGGGCTCCGGATCTGGCCGTACCTGCTCGCGCTCGGGTGCTTCGCCGTGTCGCTCTTGGCCGGCCCTGCGACGGCGGTCTTTCCGCTCTTCGTGCTGTTTCATCTCGTGCTTTTCGCGCGGCGAAAAGGGCAGGTGCTCCTGCGCGGCGGCGCCGTGCTGCTACCTGCGCTCGCCGTCGCCATCGTCGGGACGATCGTGCACGTCGGCATCAGGAGATCGTCGGCGGTCGAGCCACTCGGCGGGAGCGCGTTCGAGCGTGCATTGGGCTCCCTCGCCACGACGGCTCGTGTCGTCGTCTGGCCGTTCGATGCCTCGCCATGGTATCCGCCCGCGCACTTCGACGGTCCGTTCGCCGGACTCGTCGCGTCGTGGCCGCTGGCCGTACTCGTGGTGCTCGGCGTCTGGACCTGGCGCGCGCGCTCGCCGTTGCGGCGCTTCTCTTTTTTCTGGATCGTCGCCGCATTGTTGCCGGCGCTCGGGTTCGCGGCAGCGTCGCCGCGCGGTGCGCACCTCGCGTGGGCCGGGATGGCGCTTTGCCTGGGCGACGTATTCGACCATCCGTCGCCGTCACCCGTTCGGCGTGCGCTCCCTGCGTTGTTGATCCTCGTCTTGGCCGCGTTCTCGTTCAGTCGAGGCGGCGTCTTCGCCGACGACCTCGCGCCGTGGGACTCGGCGGCGAATCGCTTTCCGGAAGAAGCGTTGCCGGAGGTCCGGCGCGGGATCGTGCTCTCCGAACGTGAAGCACGGGAGTCGGACGTTCGCGCATTGCGATCGTTGCGTCTCGAAGCGGCGGAGGCGTTCCGCGCCGGGCTCGCGCGGCGCCCGCGCGTCGACGTCGCCGAGCTCGCGCGTCGCCGGTCGGCGAGCGAGCTCCTCGCGCTCGGCGACGCGCCGGCCGCGGAGGCGACGCTCGGCGATTGGCTCGCGGCCTCGGCGGACGGCGATCCCCATCGCGCGGACGTTCTCTCGATGCGCGGCCGCGCCCGCGAGGCGCAGGGGCGCGTGGACGCGGCGATCGACGACTTTCGGAGTGCGGCGCGGGTCGCTGCCGACGATGCGGCGACGCACCTCGAGCTCGGCTCGGCGCTCGCTCGCCACGCCGCCGAGAAGGGCGCCGATGAGAAGCGCGCGCTCCTCGTCGACGCCGTGGCGGAATTCCGGCGCGTCCTCTCGATCCGTCCGAACGACGTGGAAGCGACGCTCGAGCTCGGCTCGGCGCTCGGCGCACAGGGCGAGCTGATCGAAGCGTCGAAGGTCCTCGATGGCGTCAAGAGCGCCCGGCCGGACGACGCCGAGGCGTGGTACCGCAGCGGGGTCCTTTACTTCGACAATGCGCGCTCGACGCCCTCGGCGGAATCGGCTCGAGATCTCGCGCTCCACGCTCGATCGGAGTGGATTCAGGCCCTCGAGCGCGATCCCAACCACGTGAAGGCGCTGTTGGGTCTCGCCGACGTACTCGCGACTCTCGGCGACAGCGCGAACGCGTCGAAGGCGCTCGCAAAGGCCCATGCGCTTGCTCCGAATTCGCTCGACGTCGTGAAGCGATACTCCGACGCACTGATCCAGTCGAGCGTGTCGGCAGCGCAGAAGGGCGACGTCGCCGCATCCGAGGCCGCCGCGCGCGAGGCGGTGAAGGTCCAGCCGAACAGCGTCGACGCGCGGGCGCAGCTCGGCCGCTGCTTGGAGACGCGGCGCGACTACGACGCGGCGAAAGAGCAGTTCGACGCCTTGCTCGACATCGTCGCCAAATCGAGGGCGAACTCGGTTTCGAATCCGGCGGTAGACGAATCGGCGAGCCGTCGCGCGGCGGCACTCTTCTACAAGGACTACGGCTACGCGCTCCTCCTCCAAGCCGCGGGCAAACCCGCCGAGCACGACGCGCTTCGCGCGAAGAGCCGCGCTGCGTTCCAGCGCGCCGTCGAGCTGGCGCCGAACGACCCCGAGTTCGACGTGGCGCGAACGCTCCTCTCGACGTGGGAGCACTGATCAACGGTCTGGAGGGTACCGGAGGAGGCAGGCGGCCGCGCAGGCGAGCGCCGCCGTTTCGATGCGGAGGATCGTTGGACCGAGGCGAATCGGCTGGAAGCCGGCGGCGACGGCGTTGGCGACTTCGACATCCGTGAAGCCGCCCTCCGGACCGACGAGAAAGACAATCCTCTCGACACGGGCCCTGGGCAAAGCGTCGAGGAGCGGCGAGGCGTCCCGCGAGGGAACGGCGATGAAGCGCGTGCCGTCGAGCGTCGCCAACGCGATTGCGATCGGCACGGCAGGAGAATCGGCGATCTCGAGGAGGCGATTCCGACCACTTTGCTTGGCGGCCTCGATGGCGATGCGACGCAGCGCGGCCCGCTCTGCATCGCCGCCGAGTCGCCCGATCGACGAGCCGCGCTCCGTCTCGATCGGAACGAGGCGGCGAACGCCGAGTTCGGCGAGCTGACGCACGAGATCCCGAAGTCGCGGTCCCTTCGGCGGGCTCGAGGCGATCGTGACCTCGACCCCGATTTCTCGGTCGACGGCCGCGCGCGCCAAAACGGTGAGCGTCGCCTCCCTTTGCGCAAACGACTCGAGTCGACAGCGCCATTCGACGCCGTGTTCGTTGAAGACGACGACCTCGTCGCCCGGCCTCGCCCGCATGACGCGCACGAGGTGCGCGGACTCGTCACGTGGCAACACGACGCGTGAACCCACGTCGCCAGCGTCTTCGTCGATGAAGAACCGCTCCGTCATTGCGCGTCCCTCCCGTGGTTCGGCTCCGCGCCGGCCATCGGTTGCTCGTCCGTCGGCATGCGGCCGACGCGCGAACTTCTCGCCGCGATCGCGGTCCGCGTCAATCCGGATTTGACCGCGACAAACCGCGCCCGACGTCGACCATCTATTCCCGCAACTCGGAGGCGGTGCGCGCTGTTGTGTTCCGCGTGTCGGCTCTGATAATGTGGGTGTCTTCGAAGAAAGAAAGAGGAACCGTTCCCCAGGCGAGAGGCATGGTCAAACTCACGCTCGAACGGGGCGGCGCTCGGGAGTCCTTCCCGCTAGGCGAGGAAGCGATCACCATCGGGCGTTCTCCGGGAAACACGATCGTCATCGACGACACCGCGTCGTCGCGCCGTCACTGTCGGATCGATCCGGTCGCGACGGGATTCGAGCTCCTCGACCTCGAGAGCCAGAACGGCACCAAGGTCAACGGCAAGACCGTGAAGCGCCACACCCTCGCGTCCGGCGACCGCATCGAGATCGGGACGCACGTCTTTACGTTTACCACGGCGGACGACGACGGCGTCGAGGTCGAAGAGGTCGAGATCGAGGGCGAAGTCGACGCGATGGCGATCTTCCTCGTCTTCGAGGGCGGACCACACGACGCTGACCGCATCGACCTGACGGTGGGCACGCACGTCGTCGGTCGCAAGAAGGCGTCCGGCGTCGACATCGCCATCGACGACGCGAGCGTTTCCACGAAGCATGCCGAGATCCGCATCGCCGGCGACGAGGACACGGCTCTCGCCGCGGGCGCCGTCACCATCAAGGACCTCGGAAGCACGAACGGCACGTTCAAGAATGGCGCTCGAGTCTCCGAGGCCGAGCTTCGCCACGGCGATCAGATCCGGTTCGGCTCGGTGAAGCTGCGGTTCAGCGACGCGCGCTCGGGCGGGGACATTCCAGAGGTCACCATCCTGAAGGGCGACGAAGCGGAAGGCGCGAAGCGCTCCATGGTGCCGAGCGTGGCGCTCCTCGCCCTGCTGCTCGTTGCCGGCGGAGCCGCGGCCTACTTCGCGCTTCGTCCGGACCGATCCGGCGTGAAGCCGGCGGGCGCCCCCCCGGCGGGGAGCCTCATTCGCGACGGCTGGTCGTTCGAAGAGCCGGAGTCCGCGAACTTGTGGGTGGCGGAGCGAGGCACTGCGTCCCCGGCCGACGGCGCCGCGAAATCGGGAGCCTTCGCGCTTCGCGTGACGGCGGCCGGCTCGGAAGGATCTTCGGGGCGAGGCATCGCGACCTACGATCCCTACCTGGCCGTGCGAGCCGGCGCGACGTATCGCGTCTCCGCGGCCGTCGCCCAGTCGGGCGGCAGTGGGGTTGGAGGCATTCTCGTCCGCTACTACGATCGGAGCGGAGCGCATCCCGACGAGCCGCTGTGGCTCGCCGGGACGGAGTTCGTGCCGCTCGCGCCGGGCTTTCGCGCCGTGGAGGCGTTGGTTTCCGCGCCATCGTCGATGAACGTGTCTCACGCGCGCGTCTCGTGCGTCGCGTTCGGCTCGGGAGTGCGCGCTCTCTTCGACGACGTCGTCTTCGCGGTTTCGTCCGACGATGCCCAGGCGCGGCTTGTGCCCCACCACCACCTGCGCGACGTGCTTCACGTATATCGGCGTGCCGTCGGGCGAAGAGGTGACGACGACGTTGCGGATGTCATCCAGTTT
>JACOTG010000213.1 GCA_016178505.1 Planctomycetota bacterium | reverse complement strand
CGTGGTTCTTTTTCCTCCGTCAGCAACCGCTCCCCGATTGCCTCGATGCTGCGGGCTGCCGCGGATTGCGGGTAGGAGACGATGACTGGCGTGCGGCGCCGAATCGAATCGAGCACGGCCGAGTCCTCCTCGACGGCACCCAGGAATCGAAGCGAGCAACGGAGGAACTTGCTCGCGACCGAGTCGATCTTGCGAAAGACGTCGTCTGCCTGTGCGCGCGAGGCGACCTGGTTCACGATTATTCCCACGCGCGCATCGGGGTTTCCCTTGAGCACGGTTTTCACCGTCGCGTAGGCGTCCGTCATCGCCGTGATGTCCGGCGTCGTGACGACGATGATTTCGCTCGCCGCACGCAGGAAGAGCAGCGTCCGAGGAGAGAGCCCCGCAGCGGTATCGACCAGGAGAACGTCGCTCGACGCTTCGAGATCCTGCAGGCCGCGTATGATCCGGTAGATCTCGTCGTTGCGCAGCGTCGCGAGCGACGCGATGCCGGAACCACCGCAAACCAGGCGCAATCCAGGACGCACCTCTTCGACGACGTCACCGAACCGCTTCTCTTCGCGAACGACGTGCAGGAGATTGAAACGAGGCGTCACGTTCATCAAGAGGTGCAAATTGCCGAGGCCGAGATCGGCGTCGAAGACGGTGACGCGCCGGTTTCGCCGCGCGAACAGGAACGCGAGGTTGCTGGCGAGGACCGACTTGCCCGTCCCTCCCTTGCCTCCGCCGACGCACAGGACCCGGCAACGCGGCACGTCGCTCGGCTCGGACATCAGCGGTGGCGGACACGAAGCGAGAGGCTCGACGAACACTTCCGGAATCGGCGGGTGGTCGATCAAACGGACGGTGCGCGGCGAACGTTGCTCGCGCTGGAGGATGCGTCGAACGTCGTCCGGCGCGTGCACGCGATCACGGAGGCGCTTGGCCGGCTGGAAACGGACGGTGCGCGATGCGGCAATGCGAAGTCGTTCACCGGTGCGCGGATTCCGGCCGGTGCGCGCGGAGCGGCCGCGCGCCTCGAACGTGCCGAATTGGTGGAGTCCAATTCGGTCACCGCGTGCGAGCGCCGCCAGAACTTCCTCGAGAAGCGCATCGACGATCGCGGAAACTTGCGCGGGCGGTTGGTGCACGACACTCGCGATGCGTTGGACGAACACGCTCTTTCGAACGGTTGTCATCGCTCGTTACCTGCCGAGGGTCGCCTGAGCTGCCAGCCACTCGCGCCAACCCGCCGCGTCGTTGGGAGGCGACGATGCTCCCGACAGCCTCGCAAGCGCTGCCATTGCCTCGCCTGCTTCGGCAGGCTCTGAACTCGAGAGCTCCGAGACGAGCGTGCGAATCACCGGCGCTCGTTCGTCGGACTCTAGTTGGACCGCACCGTCTGCGCGATGCGCGAGAATCCCAAGGTCGTACCACGCGTAGCGGAACGTGCGATCGAGTCGCAGCGCCTCCCGGCACAGATCGGCGGATTTCGTCCATTCGCCGCGCGCCATGGCCAGGTGTCCGAGATAGTAGAGGGGGGCGACGGACTTTCCGTCCAGCCGAGAGGCCGTTCGCAGCGCGTCTTCGGCCTCATCGAATTCCTTCAAGCGCATCGCCGTTCGTCCGAGATTGAGCCATGCCTCGGCGAAAGTGGAGTCGATCTTCGCGGCCGATTCGAAATGACCGCGCGCTTCCTCGAAGTCGCCGGCGCGGAACAGCCGCTCGCCCGTTGCGTTTTCCGCAACGGCCTCGGGGACTCGAGTCGCGGCTGGAACGCCGACCGTGGATTCGAGGGTAATGGCGCTGGGACGGTCGCCCGGCCGCGACAGACCGCGAAGGTAGACCGCGAAGCCCCCGAACAGCAGCGTGACCGCAACGCCCAGCGTTCCGAGCGCGAAGACTCGGTGCTCGCCGATCGCTGCGAGCAACCGCGGCCCCGCCGCCAGGGTGGTCGATCCGTTCGATGCACCCGACGCGCGCGGCCCCGAGATGTACTCGGTTTCTCGCGTCGTCACGCCCTCGTCGGCGGCAGGCAACGTCGCTCGCGGCATCGCCTTGAACGAGGCGCGATACCACCTATCGAGGAGCGTCTCCGGGATTCCACTCTCCCACGAAAGGACCTTTCGTCCCTCGACATTCGCACAGCGTTCGCGAAGCGCCGCGCACGAGAGGATGCCGGCTCGCGCCAACATCCGCCGATAGTTCGCTCCGAGGCCCGGGATATCGGTGAGTGAGTCGCTCGCGGCCGTCATTGGCCACTCCTTCGTCGTCGGCAATTGGGACCGATCGATTGGGACGTGCTGGACGGGCGAACGATGACCGCAGCCTGAGACTCTCTCCAGATCCCAGTGGGAATCGTCCGCGTGTTCGACGGACATCGCATTGCAAACCGCCCTGATTCCAGCGAGGCGGAATTCTATGCTCCCCGAATTCCGGAATCAAGCAAGCGGAGAGAGAGCCAACTTCACGGGGCGTGAGTCGCGTTCGGCACTTCGATCACCGCGGGGACCTCGCGGACGACGGCGCGCACTTCGCCACCGCTCGAAATGAGCAGGATCAGCGACTGATCACCGATTCGTTTGGAGATGCGGTACTCGAGGCGGTCTCCGGCACGAACTTCGAGAACTTTGCGAATGGACCCGCCGGGTGCGACGGCGTTGCCCGAATCCAGGATGATCTGCGGCGCGCGCGCGACCGCGATCTCGCTTTCGGTGCGGACGACTCGACCGGTCTCGTCCATCACGACGATCTGCTCGAGCGCGAGAATGACCTTTGCGATCGTGAAGCCGGTCGAGTCACCGCTCCACCAGCGCTCACATCGGACGATGCGACCGCCGGGTCGTTCGCGTTCGACGGAGTCCTTTGCTCCCTGGGGAGCTTGTGCGAGCGGAATCTCGGCGACGACCGCCGTCGTTTCGCCTTGCTCGTCGACCTCGATGCGAACGCTGCCACCTGGCGCCGTAGCGTGAGCGGCTGCGACGACACGATCGGGGAGGCGCGTGCCGGCGGCACAACCGACGAGAGCGAGCAGCCAACCGCACGCAAGCGCGACACGAACTCGGGTCGCCGGTGGCGACGAACTCACGGACCAGCAGGGCTGGTTCCGCGAACGGTTGAAGGTTCTACGCCCGAGGTGTGGGGCCGGAATCATGGGGCCGGAGAATAGGGCGGTGGGACGTCAGAGTCAAACGGGAGAAAAAACACGGGAGCCTTCGATGGGACTTTGCCTTTCCCCCTCCCAAGATCCGGGTTTCACACGCGTCCTCGTCGGCTCCCGCGGTTCATATGCGCGAAGAGAAAAAAAAGGACCTCCGTCCGGGACCGCGGCGTCGCCATTCGAGGGGGGCGACCACCCGATCGAAGCTCGAGGGTACTGGCGTTGCCCTCGCCTTCACATTGCCCAGCCTGTGACGGTGACGGGAAAGGTAAAGAATCGCTCGTGACGGGAAGCACTGGCTGCTTCAAGGAGGAGCGTAGGCCCGCCGGACAAGAGGTCCTAGTTTGATTCTCGAGTTGTCAAAGGCGCCGATCCCTTCGGCGCGCCTCGATGAGACGGATCGCAAAGCGTTTGCCAATCGGAGCAACGCTCCTCGGATTGGATTTCGTTGGGAACTCGACGCCGTCGGACGGGCGTGAAGCGCCCGCACTGGGGAATTCCACGGCGACGCTGCGCGATTCCCCGCACATTCTCTCCGTCGCGTCCGGCTCGCGATCAAGCCGATCCTCGATCGGGTCCGATACATTCTGCGTCGGTCTCGGTCCGGTCCGTCGCGGACCCTGTTCGATCGTCGCCAGATGACGATCGGTGATTGGTGGAGGTCTGATCGGGATGAAGAAGACGCTTCTCGTTCTTGGCGCGGGCGTCGAGCAAGTTCCGGGAATTCGTTGTGCGAAGGCAGCGGGAGTGCGCGTGCTCGCGTTGGACGGAAACCCGAAAGCCCCGGGCTTCGGGCTCGCTGACGAACCCATTCACGTGAGCCCGTTCGATCCGGAACGCGTTGCCGCCGCAGTTTCGCTGATCCACCGCCGAAGCCCGATTCACGGTGTCTTGTCGATCGGCATCGATGCCGCTCGAACGGTCGCGCTCCTGGTCGACCGGCTACGGCTTCCCTGCCCGCCTTCCGGCGCGATACGGATCGCCGCGGACAAGATCGAGATGAAGCGCCGGCTCTTCGAGGATGAGGTTCCCATGGCCTGGTTCTCGGAGATCGAATCCGAGAACGTGCTGCGAGCGCTGGCCTCCGTGCGAGGCCTCCCGCTCGTCGTGAAACCGGCGGACAGTCGCGGCGCACGCGGAGTCGTTCGTCTCACGCCGGAGGTCGAGATCGACTGGGCCTACAACCACGCGCTGTCACACTCCCCGTCACGCCGCGTCATCGTCGAGGAGCTTCTGCCGGGACCGCAGGTGTACACGGAAACCGTCGTGATCGACGGGGACGCCGTCACCGTGGGCTTCCTGGACCGCATCGAGGCGGATCCGCGGCGATTCGGCCCGCACATCGTCGACGCCGGCGGCAACATGCCGAGTCATCTACCCGCGCGCACGCTCGAGTCCGTTCATCAGATCGTCGCGCAGGCGGCGCGATCCCTTGGCGTACGCACCGGGACGCTTCGCGCCGACGTCGTCGTCACCCCGGACGGTCCGCGACTGATCGAAGCGACTCCGCTCCTCTCGGGCGGCTTCTTCGCGACCGATCTCATTCCCCTTTCGACTGGCGTCGATTTCCTCGGGCTCGTCGTGAACCTCGCGGTCGGCGAGCGAGTCACCCGAAGCCAGTTCACCCCGCGCTATCACCGTGGGGCTGCAGTTCGGTTCCTGCTTCCGGCGTCCGGGATCGTCTCGCGAATCGCGGGCACCGAAGACGCGGATCAAATGCCAGGCGTCGAGCGCGCGGTCGTCTATGTGCGCGAGGGCGACGCCGTCGAGCGGATCACGGACGCCACGCGTCGCGGCGGCTACGTGATCGCCACGGGCGCGTCGCGAGAAGACGCGGAGCAAGCGGCTGATGCTGCCGCTTCGGCGATTTCGATCGACGTCCGGCCGGCGGCCGATGCAGCGCCGGGGGTCGCCGGGTAGTCCGCATTCTTCGAGGGCGTCGGGGATCTCCCCGATCGAACGGGAGTTCTAATCGGCTTTGACTTCGGTCCCGCGCGGAACGACGACGATTCCACCGTCGCTGACGACGAACCTCTCGCGGTCGTGGGCGAGATCGATGCCGATCTTCGCGTGCGGTTCCACGATCACGCCCTCGTCCAAGATGGCTCGGCGCACGTGTGCGTAGCGGCCGACGTGGACGCCGGCGAATAGTATCGAGTCCTCGACTTGCGAGTACGAGTTCACGCGGACGAGCGGCGACAGCACGGACCGGACGACTCGTCCCCCGCTCACGATGCACCCGTGCGACAGCATCGAATCGAGCGCCGTACCCACGCGATCTCCCGTTTCGCCCCCGGCGAACACCGTCTTCGCCGGCGGAGACTGCGGTTGGAGCGCGCGGATCGGCCATTCGTCGTCGTAGAGATTGAAGACGGGATCCACGGCGATGAGGTCCATGTTGGCTTCGTAGTAGGCGTCGAGCGTTCCGATGTCCCGCCAGTATTTCACCTGCTTGCGATTCGCATCGGCGAACGTGAATCCGAATACGTGGGCGTCGCCGCCCACGAGGCTGGGGACGATGTTGCGACCGATGTCGTGATGGCTGTCCGGAACCGCCGCGTCACGGACGACGCTCTCGACGAGGACGTCTCGGTCGAAGACGTAGATTCCCATCGATGCGAGGCAGGTGTCGGGCCGTCCGCGAATGGGCTTCGGTGTCTTGGGTTTCTCCTCGAATCCGATCACGCGGCCGGACTCGTCCAGCTCGAGGATGCCGTATCGACTCGCTTCGCTGGCCGGCACTTCGACGCACGCCACCGTCGTCTGAGCGTTGGTTCGCTCGTGAAAGGAGAGGAGTTCACCGTAGTCCATCTTGTAGATGTGGTCGGCGGCGAGCACGAGCACTTCGTCTGACGCCGCTTCCTCGAAGATCGGAAGGCTCTGCCGGATCGCGTCCGCGGTTCCCAAGTACGCGCGATCCGAAAGTGCCATCTGCGGCGGAACGGTCTCGATGAACTCGCCGATCTCGTGGCTGAAGAGATTCCACGCGATGTGGACGTGCCTCTCGATCGAGCGGCCGTGATATTGCGTCAGCACCTTTACCCGCCGAAGGCCGGAGTTCAAGCAATTCGAAAGCGTGAAATCGATGATGCGGTAGATGCCGCCGAACGGAACCGCGGGTTTAGCGCGATCTCGGGTCAGCGGATGCAGCCGCTCGCCGCGTCCGCCGGCGAGGAGCAACGTCAGTACGTCGTGAGCAAGAACGAAACCCGGCACGAGTCCTCCTAGAATGGCACATGCTCAGCATGGCGGCGCCGAGGGGATCTTTCAAGTGCCGCGGATGCGGAAGCGCGACGAAAGGACGGATCACCGCGGCGGCCGGACGAGAGGCGCGTCACGTGCCGCCGTCGATCGTTTGCGCCGGAAGCGTTGCCACGGCTCGGGTTCCGCCCCCCGGATCGCTTTGCACGATCAACGAGCCTCCGTGGTCCTCGAGAATCTGCGCCGAGATGGCGAGTCCAAGGCCGGTGCCGCGCGGCTTCGTCGAATGGAACGGCTCGAGGATCTTCGCCATCGTTTCCGGCGGGATCCCGGGGCCGGTGTCGTGGATTTCGAGACGCACCTTCTCCGGCTCGCGGCGAGTCACGACGCGGACGATGCCGTCCGTGCCGGTCGCGGTGATCGCCTCCACCGCATTCTGGAGCAAGTTCAGGAGGACTTGACGCAACTGCGCGGGATCTCCGCTCACACAGTTCATCGTTGCGTCGAGCTCGGTCTCGAATCGAATCCGTCCTCCCTCGCGAGCCGAAACCGCGGCGACTTGTTCCATGGCGTCCACTGCTAGCGCATTCAGATCGAGGTTTTCCAGTCGCGGGACGGAAAGCCGAGTGAACGCGTTCACGTCGCGAAGCATCCGCTCGAGTCGGCGCACCTCGTCGACGACGATGCGGAGGTTTCGTTCGAAGTGTGGACTCGACGGCCCTTCGCGAAGGAGTCCGTCGGCGAATCCGCCGATGATGCCGAGCGGATTCCGGATTTCGTGCGCGAGCTTGGCGCTGATCTGGCCGACGGCCGCGAGCTTTTCCGATCGGAGTGCACGTCGGTGAGCCTCGGCGCTGTCGAGCGCGACGCCGGCCTGACCGCCGAAGAGCCGGAGGACTTCCACGTCGTTCGAGGCGATCGGCTTGTCGCTCCACTGGCGGTCCGCGACGAGGACGCCCAGCGATCGGTCCCGGCCGAGCAGCGGAACGGCGACGAACCCACCCGACTCGTAGATCTCGGCGAGGTGCGGATGCACTCGCGAGTCCGTGCGCGCGTCGTCGACCACGATGGGCCCGCGCTTGCGGAGACATGCGCCGAGAACGTCGTTGCCCTCGAGAGGAATTCGAAGCGATCGCACGATCTGATTGAGCGTCGTGTCCACGTGCCCGCGATCGCGGTCGTAGACGGCGAGCAGATCGTCGAGAGTGAGATTCTTCCGGTCGATGTCCGACCAGATGCGCAGTGCTTCCTCGCGCGAGGTCGCGCCGACCGCCATGCGCCCGACGAGCGCTTCTCCAGCACCGTCGATCAGCAAGAGAAGGGCGCGGCTGAACCCGAGGCCGTGACCGGCCGTCACGCCCGTCAAGATCGAGAACAAGAGGCGATCGAGGTCGAACGACGCCGCGAGCCGGTCGACGATTCGCCTCAACAGGCCGAGCTGCAGATCGCGCTGCGTCTCACGGCTTTGGTCCTCCAAAACGGCGAGGAACTGCGCGTCCCCCGGCGTCGTCAGCGGCACCACCGACACGCGGCAGCACCGATCCGGAGACCCCGAAGCGCCGAGCCAGACGACCGTATCGGCGAGTCGGCCCGCTGCGCGCGCCTCGTCGAGGAGGCTTCCGAGGATGTCTCCGAGCAGCGGTTGGCCTCCGAACGCGTCACGTAGCTCGCAACCGGGCGAAGCGATGTCACGAACGACCGAACCGCCGTGCGCCACGAGCACGCGACCGCCGGCGTCGAGAACGAGGAGGTCGAACGGAAGTGTCTTCGGTCCCATTTCCATTCGCGCAACGTCCGTCGTCGCTCGTGCGCGATCGCCGGCGTTGACGCGCCTACGAGCCCGTTGCTCTGCGCTCCAACTGCCGAATCTCGAGCGTGATCGTGAGCGACCACGAATCTCCAGGCCCGAGATGGAGCGGCGTCGCCATCACGACGCACGCACTCTGAAAGATCTTCTCGAATCCCGCCTCCGACTGCGACACGGTGTGCACCGGATAATGGAGAAACGTGACCGGTCGATCCGCGGCGAGCCGGCACGCGATCTGTTGCCAGCCGTCGACGAGCGAGATCGCCGAGGCATCGTCGAGCCGACCCGTCGATCCGAGCACGCCGAGCCGGCGTCCACCGGGCGCGAGGTAGTAACGATCGTCGGCAGTGCCGGTGAGAAGCGCGAAGTCGCAAGCAACCGTGAAGACTCGTTTGATCGGCGCGCCTCCGCCATGCTCGACGGCATACGACACTTCGAGTCGAGGCTCGTTTCCGGCGAGCGCAAACGACTTCGTGACGTGGAGGGTGGCGCCGTCGACGTCGGCCCGTCCCGTCAGGCGGACGGAAGCGCCGCGCGGCTTTGCAATCGAATAGTCGATCCGCGAGAGACGTCCGCGCTCCACCTCGCGTCCGAAGCAAAGATCCTCGGGTGACGGCACTCGATCGAAGACGCGGTCGACGAAGCTCTCGCGCGGGAGGTCATCCACCACCAGCCATCGCTCGAGCCCGCGTTCTTTGGTCAACACGACGTCGTGGATGCTCGCGGCGTGACCGGTCGCCTCGGATTCGGTGACGGCTTGGGGCACGAGCCGATGGTAGGCCTCGTGACGGCGAGCGAGCGTGGCTAGTAGGTTGAACCGCTGCGGGCGCAGATCGATTTCCCACGCGTGGCCGCCGCGGGCCGGATCCACGTAAACGGCGAGAGCGTCGTTCGCGAGCCGCGCCTCGATTCGGCCGTCGAGGTCGAAGTCGGACTCTTCGCGCGTCGGGGCATCGGCGGGCCTCGACGCCGACTCCGCCAGGCGCTCGGCCTCGATGAGGTTCTCGTAGACCGCTGCCCTCAGGTGCGGCAGGTAGAGTCCGCCGAACACGCCGTGCCAGTAGGCGCAATTGCATTGGCCGCGATAGAGCGCTTGCCGTGCCCGCTCGCCGATCTTGGCCTTGGAGCGCGCGGGGATCCGATCGACCTTCGCGCTCACCTCCATCATCTTCGTGTAGAGTCGATCGGCTTCGACGTACTTCGTGCGGAAGTTGCGATAGAAGCCGCCGCGGAGGAACGGTCGCGCCCGCTCGAGAAGGCCGGCGCGGTTGAGATCGTGCACGAGCTCGTCATACGCCTCGATGCGCGTCGCCGGCATCACCCACTCGGTCATCTCGCGATACGACGAGTCCGGCAGGAAGAGCTTGCCGAGCGGGGCGACGTTTTCGAGCGCCTCTTCGAACGTAGTCATCCGAACCCATTCCCGTTCCCGTCGAAGTGCCTCGAAGAAGCGAGCCAACCAGCGCTCGCCGTAGCAAAGCACGTGAGTCTTCGGCCACGAACCGAACTTCTCGCCGTCGTCGCCATAGACGACCACCGGGGTCGCGTCGGACTCCTCGCGCGCACGCGACGCCAGGAACTCCACGACGTCATCCGGCTCGCGGAAGGGGATGCGATATCGCAGTTCCTCGCTGATCGGGAATAGCGCGAGGACTCGACCCTGGTCCTCGGAGACGTAGTAGCCGTCGAGTGCGGCTCCCTCGACTCCGGCCGCGCGAAAGATCGAGTCGTCGAGGAGCGTGAACGCGGCCCCGCCGTCGGCGCACGTCCGCGCGAGCTCGGCCTCCCAGATGCGCTCGGTCGTCCAGACTCCGCGAGGCGCCGCGTCGCACCGCTGCTTCCACCAGGCCGTCATCGTTTCGAGCTGGCCTTGGCGGTCGCGCTCAGGGAGCAGCGCGAGAATCGGCTCGTAGAATCCGCCGCCGACCGGCGTGATCTGACCCCTACGGACTCCCGTGAGGATTCGCTCGACGACGGACGGCACGTGTGCCTCGAGCCACTCGAGGAGTGGACCGCTCACGTGCAGCGCGACCGGGATCTCCGGGAATGCCTCGAGCACGTCGAGGAACGGCGCGTACGCCTTTTCGGTCGCGGTTTGGAACACGTCGTCGAAGTTCCCGACCGGTTGATGGTCGTGGATCGCGAGGATGAATCGGACTTTCTTCACCTTATCCCTTCAACGGTCCTACCGAACTCAGCCTTAGGAATGCGATCGACGAGGGAAGTATCAGACATGCCATTGCTCGCTTTCGAACTCCGCCGTTGGAATGCGAAAGACGATGGTGCCGTACTGCGGATGGCGCTCCAGGAAGTGCCCGCCGCGCTTCACCTCGACATAGAACTCGGCGTCTCGGCCCGGCTCGAACCCGAGCCCTTCGAACGGACAGGCCAGCTCGAGCGTTTGGTCCGCGGCGATGCGAAGCGGCGATTCGCGCACCGTCTCCGAAACGAGCGTCGCTCGCCAGTCGAGACCCGCCGCCTCGGGACCGCGCACCTCGATCCGGCTCGGCACGGGGCGCACGAACGTCACGTCGATCTCGTCCGTCGGCAATAGATCGCTGCGAACGTCGCCGCGGAAGTCGAAGCGGAGGTAGAGCGTCGTCTCGTCGAATCCGAAGTGCAGCGCGCGAACGAGCGAGTGCGAGCTGCGTGCGATGGCGCCTTGCGCGCGGTCGCTCACGTAACGGCCGGCGCCGACCCACTCGAAGTAGAGTTTGCGCCGACCCTGCAACGCGGGCTGCACGTATCCGGTCGGCGCTCGATACGCCGGCTTTGGCCGCGAGATCGGCACCGAAAGCCAAGGCGGAGGCTCGAGCCCGGCGAACGTGTGCGCGTTTTCGAGGTGCGTGCGGAAGAGCGCGTCGAACTCCTCGTCGTGACCCGACGAGTGATCGTCGCCATACCACCAGAACCAATCGCTTCCCTCGGCGGCGAAGAGCGAGTCGCGCGCCGCGTCGGTGAACGTGCCGGCGCCGCCGCGATCGATGGCCCCTTGAATCGCCCGGCGCGTCTTGTGGAGGTATTCCCAGCCCGCGCGATCTTCGGTGTGCCCGATCCAGATGTAGAAGTTGTGGTGGATCCACGAGCCGGCGAAGAGGCGGGGGAGCGGCTCGGGTTTCTCGTGTGCGTCGAGGTAGCCCGAGACGGTCGTTGTCTGGATCCAGGGCGTTCGCGCGATCTCGCGGTAGAGGCGTCTCAGGAACGGGACGCCGTTGTCGCGGAAGTACTCCCATGCATTCTCGCCGTCGAGGATGACGGACACGAGCGGTTCTTCCCCGTCGGGTGCGCCGTCGCGAATGCCCTCGAGCCATCGAATGAACGACGAGACCGCTTCGCCGTCGTCCATTCGATGCGCTTGGAAGCCGATGAAATCGGAAAGCGAGTGATCGCGGAATACGAACGAGAGGCTGCGATCGCCGCAACGCGCCGACCAGGGGCGATACAGTTTGGCGGGATCCGCGAGATGGCCATTGCCGTCGCGTCCGGCGATTCCGAGCGACTGAAACAGGATCTCCTCGTCCGTTGCCGCCCACTCGAATCCGGCGTCGAGGACGAGCGGAAGGATGCCTTCGCTCACCGAGCCTTCGCTCGGCCAAAGACCGCGCGGGGCACGTCCGAACCAGCGCGCGTGCGCTTCGCGCGCGAGGCGAAGGTGCTCTCTTGCGTCGTCGGCGAGCGAAACGGCGCCGTTCGGGAGCGCCGTCCCCGGCATCGCTTCTCTCGCGCTCGCCGGGTCTATGAGCAGCGGCAGGATCGGATGGAAGTAGGGCGTGGTCGTGAGTTCGACCTGGCCGCGGTCCTGGAGCTTGCGGTGGAGTGGAATGACCTCGGCCATGGCGCGCTTCTGGATCTCGAGGATGACTTCTTTGTCCGCGTCGCTGAATCCCGCGCCTTTCTCGATCAA
The DNA here is from genome assembly GCA_016178505.1 of Planctomycetota bacterium. GTDB lineage: Bacteria > Planctomycetota > JACOTG01 > JACOTG01 > JACOTG01 > JACOTG01. Next base: position 11,429 of record JACOTG010000213.1, on the reverse strand, counting down.
CGACGAGAGTATCGGGTCACGCTCGCCGTTGAGCGGGCCCATCCACGCGAGGTTGAACCAGACTTGGAGATCGCGGAAATCCCGCTCGCGAAAGTGGCGCCGCGCTTCGCCGGCGGAGAGCCGGCCGAACTGGCGGCGGAGCCGCAGCTCGCGAAATCGCGGGAACGGATCGATCAGGTGCTCATGGTTCGCCGAGAAGAAATGGTCGAGCAAGTACTCCTGCTCGACGTCCGTCAGGTCTGCCGCCGCCTTCTTCGTGAGACGAAGCGCCACGTCCTCGCCGCCCTCGAGGTATCCCTCGATCTGTCGCAAGAGCGACGGCACGAGGTTCACCGTCGCGTGCAGTTCCGGGACTTCGTCGAGGAGGAGCGCCATGCCCAGGTAATCCTTCACCGCGTGAAGGCGCACCCAGGGCATGGCGAACTCACCCGTTCGGAGATCCCGATAGAAAGGCTGATGTTGGTGCCAAACGAACGCGAGATGGATGCGCTTCAATCAGACCCCATGCTTGAGCGAGATCTTCACGTACTTCCCCGCCGGCAGGAACTGGATCTTATCCTCGCGTGCGAGCCAGCCAATCGCTTGATGCAGGAGTTCGTCCGAGACCTTCGTTTCCTTCTTGATCTTGTCCGGTGTGGCCTCTTTGTTCTTGTTCAGGTACTGCCAGACGACGCCGGCGGTTTGTCCGATTTGATTGCCGAGCGGGGTCACGTTGGTAGCCGTTTTCAAAGAATCCTCCCAGTTTTGGCTTTCACGGTGATCGGTGATGCTCCGGTCCGTGCTCGCACCGTGGGCGAGCGAACGGTCCGGTCGGGTTGAAAGACCCGGTAATCGAACGTCGGAGCCGGAAACAGCGGTGTGCGGCTCTCGCGAACGGCGATGCACTCGCGAACGTCAGGGTCATCGAGCCGGCCGCGTCGAATTGCCTCGGCGATTTCGAAGAACGCGTCGAGATGGTCGCGGACGCGGCTCGCCGCGTACGCGGGCACCGTTCGGACATGCAAGATGAACGCCCAGTCGCTCGCCTGCGCGAGGAGCAGCTCTCGCGCGGCCTGATCGAGTGCCCGTCGCAGCCAGCTTCGTCCCGGCGCGCGCGGGTGCCTACGGGCGAGACCTTCCATGTGCTGGGCGGCTTCGTGGAGTCGCGGATGGATCCAATGATTCGACTCGTCGGCCCAGAGCGCGTGATAGCCGCCTTCGCCCCAGCTCGACGCCGCCGGCACCGCCCGCTGCAGGTGCGTCCCCTCATCGAGCACGTCCGTCGGTGTCCGCATCCGGCTAACGGGGTCAGACCCCAGACGACGGACGTCGTTCTGTTTCGGCGGGGCGGCGAGGCGGATCACTTGCTCGAGCCAAGCCGGTCCTTCGTGCCACCAGTGGCCGAAGAGTTCCGCGTCGTACGGCGCGACGATCACCGGCTCGTGACCGAGGCGCTCGGCGAGCCATGCGGCCTGAACCCGCCGACTCTCCACGAAGTGCGCGGCGTGCTCAGCCGTCTTTTCGTCGGCTCGCTTGGGATCGTACGGCTCCTTGCGTCCGCGTCCGCCGGTGACGCGATGGTACTTGATCCCCGTCGGCGCTCGGTCGAGCGAGCCTTGGACGTGGAGGTGCGGACCGACGTAATCCCACGGCAACGCGTATCCCACGTCCTCATGGAAGTCGCGATACGCGGGGTCGCCCGGATACCCGTCGACGGCGCTCCAGACCTGCCGGCTCGACTCGGGGTCGCGACCGAACGCGGCGACGCCGGCCGGCGTGACGATGGGCGCGTACGGCCCCGAGCGCGGACGCGGCGTCGCAAAGAGGAGGCCGTGCGCATCGACGACGAACCAGCGCACGCCGCACTCGGCGAGCACCTCGTCGACGCCCGGCTGATACGCGCACTCGGGGAGCCAGAAGCCCGCGGGCCGCGAGCCGAAGTGCCGGCGGAACTCGTCGACTCCGACGCGCACTTGCGCGCGCCACGACGATCGCCGGCCGAGCATCAGCGGGAGATATCCGTGCGTCGCCGCCGTCGTGAAGAGCTCGACGTTCCCACGCGCTCCGAGATCGCGAAGCGCTCGCACGAGATCGCCGGCGAACTGCTCGCGCCAGAGACTCCGGGCGTGCTCGAGCGATTCGAGAGCGCGACGCGCGAGTGCTCGATATGTGGGCAAGAGCCGTGTGCGATCGCACTCCGTGCTCGCGAATCGAATGCGCCCTTCGAGGTGGAATTCATAGCGTTGCTTCAAGAGATCGTCGTCGAGCATCGCAAGGAGCGTGGGGCTTACGGAGAGCGCGATTCGATAGCGGATGCCATCGCGGTCGAGCCTCTCGAACGATTCGAGCAGCGGGAGGTACGTTTCCGTGATCGCTTCGAAGAGCCAGGTCTCTTCGAAGAAGGTCGCGTGCTCCGGATGACGCACGAACGGCAAATGCGCGTGCAGGATCAGGCACAGCGAGCCGCTCATGGCGTCACCGTCCCTTTCGCGCCCGAAGCTCGCGGGTCACTCGCAGGTCGACGACGCGCGTCTCGATGCCGTCCGGTGACGTGGCACGCACCTCGAAGTCGTGCACGCCGTCGGGGAGCGCCATGCGGATCGAAAACGTTCCGTCGGTCCGGAGCATCACGCGTTCTCCTCGAATCGTCACGGTCGATCCGGGAACCGTTGCCCCGTGCACGATGAGATCGGTGCCGACTTCGAGGAAGAAGTCTCGGGCGCGCTGCCCGGCGCCGCCTTCGGTCGATGGCACGGCACGTCCGCTCTCGGTCGGCGAACCCGCTCCCACGTTCAGCCGTTTGCTCGCCCCGGGGAACGGTGGTGCCGGCGACGTCGGCAACGAGACCTCGGACTCCATTCGGGACGAAGCGCCGCCGAGCGCCCGCAGCGCTCGAGCGTGGACCTCCTCGGCGCGAGGGTCGATCGGCCACTGTGGATCGACCGTCGTAGTGGCCCGCGTCGGTGGAGTATCGACTGGATTCGAACGGGCGATCGCCGTGAACTCGCCGCTCCGCTCGCGCACCCCCATCTCCACGCGGACGCCGCTCGTGTCCGGCGTCACCGGGACGAACGCGTGTATCGCGCCGTCCGGGACGTCGACGTCGTGAACGGTCGCGTCGTGGACCCGAAGCACCGTCGGACCGCCGTTCGCATTTCGGAAGTACGCGAAGAGCCAATCGGGACTGCGCGGGACGATCGTCACCGACGGATGCGAGGGTCGCGTCGCGCGAGAATTCCGACCGGCAGTCGGGGCCGTGAATGATCTCGAACTCGGCGCCTGCGTCGTCGGCGCCGGCACCTCGATCGCCGGCTTCACGATGGGCAGGGGCGGGGGAGAATCGTCGGTTTCGCGACGACCCCTAGACGTGCGGTGCTGCTTCGGGTTCGCCGCGGGCTTTTTCTCGCTCGCCTTGCGTCGACTCGCGGGCCGTCGTGCGTTGGCGCGCGTCGCGCGGCGTCGCGCGTCGGCAATTTGCTTCTCGATCGTCGCGGCGGTGGCATTGGCTCGCACCGACAATCCCAAGCGGCGCGCCTCGCGGACGAGATCCGCCCGCGTGCGACGACGCTTCGAGGTGTCCGCCATCTTCGACCTCATGAAGGGTGAAATGCGGGATCGTGACGACCGTTGGTGGTTATCCCCGTCAACCGATGCGAGTCAGCCAAAGGGCGAAATCCCGGCCGTTTATATGTGTGCCCGGAGGAGCTGTCAATTGGGACCGATCGAGCTCGATTCGGTGCCGGGCGACTTGCGAATCGACGCGTGACGATGGTGCTGGCATGCCCCGATGGTCGGACATCCGAGTCCGGCTTATCGCGTTGCGGCTAGAAGCGGTAGGTCGCGCCGAGAAGATAGAGGAAGGCGTCGTAGTCGTCGTCCGACGAATGGGTCTCGGCGAAGCGCGCAAACGACACCTCGAAGAACACGTTCCAGTTCCACGAGAGGTCGAGGTTGGGGCGCACGCTGAAGCGGTGGAAAACGAACGGGAAGTCGCCGCCCGAGACGACGAGCTCCCAATTGCCTTCCACGCGAAAGGGCTTCGTCACGTCGAGTTCACCGTCGAGGAGGATGCGGTGCTCGCGGTTGGCGAAGCCCTCGCCTTCGTTCACGCGCACGCCCTCGAGGGTCACGGTGCTCTCGGTGCGCGTCCGGTAGTTGCGCCAGAAGTACGAAGCGCTCACTCGAAAGTCGTCGGGTCGCGCATAGCCGCCGCTGGCGCCGAGCGAGGTCGAATCCGTTCGCGAATCGCTGTCGTGATTGCGAGCCGACGAGCGCGTCCACTCCGGTGCCACGAACCAGCCGTCAGGCGACGTCCAGCGAACGCGAGTGCGCAGGCGGTCCTGCGTCTCGGCGCCGTTCGCGGTGAATGGATCGTCGGTTTCGGCGCGGCGGTAGAGCGCGTCGATCGACAGGTTCTTCGCCGGCGTGGTCTGCACTCCGACAAGCGGGCCGCCGCTGTCGACGGTGAGCGGTCGGTCCTGCGTGTCGATGCGCACGTCCTCGAACTCGGCCTCCCACCCGCCCCGCAGGTTCAGTCCGCGAATCGGCGAGTAGAGCGCCTCGCTCGAGCCCTTGATCGTCCGCTTGAAGACCGACGTCGTGTCGTCGAGAAACGTACGCCGCGGTCCGCCGGGCGCGGTCTCGTCGATGTGGACGCTTCCTCGCTCGCGCGTTTCGGCGTACGAACCGGTCGTCGAAAGGGAGAGGTCGTCGCGAACGGCAACGGTGAGCGCGCTCTCGATCGCAGCCGTGTTTCGCGTCGCGTCGGCGCTGCCGTCCTGAGTCGTGGGGGAACCGAGCGATCGGCGGTCTTGCGAGAGGTCGGTGTCGGCGTCCGAGTGCGCGTACAACGCACGAACCGAGAAGTCGACCTTCTCATCCCAGGGCGCGGAGTGAAAGCGAACGGTCGAGATCGGCGTGAAATCGCGACGCTTCGTGTGGTAGTCGAGGAACGTGTCCTGCGGCGGAGCGCCCGCGAGCACGAGGCGCGAGTCATCGTTCGCGAACCACCGAAGTTCTTCCTCGACGTTGACGTCGAACTCCCCGAAGTCGATCGTCGCGCCGACGCGGACACGGTTCGTCGTTTGGTCGACCGGTTCCCGCACGGGGACACCGGCGCCTTCGAGAAATCGGGTGTTCACGATTTCGCCCGAGCGCCGAAGCTCATCCCAGCCCGTGTAGACCTTCACGCGATCGCTCGCGTCCACGGACACGTCGGTGAACGTCTCTTCGCGCTTCACGTCGAAGGGACGATGGAAATCACCCGACGAATCGTAGACCCAATTCTGCTTCCGGAATCCGGACGACCAAGTCCAGCGATGGTTCTTTGCGAATGCGAGCCGATAGCTCGAGACCGGATCGTCGATGCCGCTCGCTTGTGCGTCGACTCGATCGAAGACCGCCTCGGGATTCGTCGTGACCCCGTGGAGCGTTGCATCGAGCAGGCGAAATCCGCCGTCCAGGTTCACGTCCTGGTCGAACACGTCGTCGTTGCCCGACACCTTGACGAAGCGGGCGCCGGCCGTGAGCGAGCCTCGCAATCGGAGTCCGATCCCCGTGTCCCACGCGGTGGTGTCGAGCCGCTCGAGTCCATCGACTTCCGCGGCCGCGAGCGCGCTCATGGCGGCCGTTCCGAGCGGCGTTTCGTCGATCCGCCCGCGGTCGTGCCCACCCTTCGTGATGCGCGGCTCCACTCCCGGATTGTGGACCACGTGACAACTGGAGCAGGGTTGCGTCGTCGCGTGGACGCCCGTGTCGCCCGACCGCATTCCGACGACGTCGGCATGGCATTTCTCGCACAGGGCGTCGAGTTCGTCCGAGCCCATCTTCCGCGGGTTGTGGATCTTCTCCCGGTCGCCTTCGGACTCGACGTGCGCGAGGCCGGGCCCGTGACACGTCTCGCATCCCTGCAGGTCCTCGTCGGCGAGGATGTATCCGTGCTTCGTCGGCTCGAGCCGTTTCGCCGGGAGCGCGTGACACATCGAGCACGTCGCAACCGGCACGGGATCGTCGAGCACGATCGTCAGGAGGAGCGCTGCGACGATGGAGGTCATGCTATCGGAGGTAGAGCCGATCGACGTCCGAGCCGTGGATCTCGGTGTGGCAGTCGAGGCACCGGCGGTAGATGCTGCCGGACCTCTGCTCGTGGCTCGGCGGCGTATTCGGGTGGCACGTGAGGCAGAGCGTCCGGGCATCGCGCTCGATCAGGAGCCGGCGATTCACGGAGCCATGCGGCGTGTGGCAGGCCGTGCATCCGTCCACGCGGTCGGCTTCGTGCGCGTACACGAACGGGCCCTGGTACTGCGGATGACACTTCACACACGACTGCTGTTTCAGCGCGACGTCGTGGATCATCGACACGCGCTCGTGCACGGCGTGGCACGAGCTGCAATTGAGTCCGCCCTCCGGCAGCGGGTGGTGGTTCGGCAGCGCGAACTCGCTCGTCACGTTCGGATGGCATGCCGCGCACGTCCTCGGCTCGTCGCGCGGCGGACCGAGGCGTCCGTGGGCGGCGACGGGGTGACACGAGACGCATGACACGTTCGAGCGAGCGTGCGCGCTCTCGCGGAAGCCGTGGACGTGCGAATTCGACTCGTGACAGTCGAGGCAGACGCGCGATGCCACGTCCGCGCTCATTGCGCGGTTCACGAGGATCGTGCCCTTCCGGCCCGCCGACTTCACGTGGAGGCTGCCCGGCCCGTGGCAGGCCTCGCAGCCGCTCGCGTACGACTTGCCGAGCAACGGCGCATGCACGGTCGCCGCGACCTCGGTCACGGCCTGCGCGTGGCAGGCCGCGCAGATCTCGTTGCCGACGATGATCGCGCTCGCCTTGGCGTCGTCGAGGCTCGCGAACGGCGGCGGCGGTGGCGGCGTCGGCGTGGGTCCGCGATGGATCTCGTGGCACGTCGTACACCGCAGCCCGCCGCGCTCGAACTCGCTCCCGACGAAGTGCGACCTCTCGACGACGTCCTGGTGACACTTGAGGCACGCCGCCTGCTCGGCGTCGCGCGACGCGAGGCGCGGATTCAGGATCAGCTTCTTCAGTCCCTTCGATTCGGCATGGAGGCTTCCGGCGCCGTGGCAGCTTTCGCAGTCACCGGTTCGACCGGTGACGCCGAGCTTCTGGTGGCCCGTCGCTCGCAACGAATCGCCGTGCGAGACGTGACACCCGAGGCACGTCGCCGGGCCGGTTCGGGAGGCGATCGCGTCTGCGCCGGCGACGTCGTGCACCTCGCGGTCGGTGAACGGCGCCGCCGCTGCCCCGTGGTCCTCGTGGATCCGGTGGCACGCGCCGCAGGTCTTTCCTGCTCGGGTGAACTCCGACTTCTCCCAGGCGTCGCGGGTGACGACGTTGGAGTGGCACACGAAGCAGCGATCGTCGGCCGCGTGCTCGACGCTCCGCTGCAGGGCAACGTCGTTCGGGTCATCGACGTGCGCTTGCGACGGGCCGTGGCACATCTCGCAACCCTTCGAGAGAGGAGTCGTGATGACGACCTGATGCGTCGCGCGCTCGAAGGAATCCAGGACTTTCTCGTGGCACTTTCGGCACGAGGCATCACCGGCGAAGCCGGATGGACTCTGAGCCAACAGCGGCGGGGAAAGGGGACCGACGAGCATCCAGGCGATCGTCGCGAGATCTCGGCGGGCCACTCGAAGATGCTCCAATTCGGGGGGAGGGGGGCCACCCCGTGAGCCGCGGATGATAGCGGCGGGCTGCGCGCCTCGCAAGCGCGCCGATGCCGACGAAAAACGCCCACCGCGGCGAGCGCGGCGGGCGCTTGGAGATCGTCGGTCTCGCTTATTGCTTCTTGTAGTTGAGTCGCACTTCCTTGAGCACGCCGGTGGATTCGAACTCGAATTCGACCGACTCGAAGTTCACGAGGTCGGCATGCGTGCCGTTGACATAGAAGAACGTCGTGCCGCCTGTCCCCGCGACCGGCTCTTTTTTCGTGGGCTCGCCATACTTTGCGGTCACGTCCTTGGTGGTGCTGGTGCCCTTGATGCACTCGTGGAAGCCGGTGACTTTGAGCTGCTTCGGCGTTCCCGCGGGAGCGCTGGCGGCCGGCGGATCGGGATCGGATGGATCTTTCACCGCGCCGTAGACGTAGATCGTCACCGTGTCCTGGTCGGCGTAGTCGGTCGTGATCTTCAGGGTGTCGCGGAAGCGGCCGATCGGCGCGTCTTTCGTGACCTTCACTGCGAGCTCGTACTTCGAGCCTTCCTCGAGCGTCTTCACGGTCGTCTCGATGCCGGAAAACGTTTTCTCGACCTTCGTGACGTGGAACTTGATCTGCGGCGAACCGCTGATGAGCAGCGCCTTGTCCGACTCGTCGCCCTTCTTCACCGACGGGAACGACAGGAATTTCGGCTCGCACGTGATGTCCTCGAGGATCTGGCCGTAGACCATGATCTTCTTCGACGGCATCTTCGTGCTCGACGTGTTCACGTTGATCCACTCGGCGAGATAGTTCGGCTTGTTCGGGTTGATCCACGCCTTCCAGTCGGGAAACGAAACCGTGACTTCGACGCCCTTGTCGGTCGCCGTCTCGATCGGCGCCTGCGACAGGTGGATCTCGGGCTTGCTCGCCGTGATCTCCTTGATCTCGACCCCTTGGTTCTTGAGCGTGAGGACCTTGATCTTCGTGTCCGGGATCTTCTGGCCGCGGCGGAGCTGTCCAAGCTGAACCTGCGGCGGATCGGCCCACACTTCCTCGCGAACGAGGCCGTGGAGCTTGAGGATCACCTGGGGATTCTTCGGGTCGTTCGACGTCACCGTGATCGTTTTGTCGTTCTGACCCGGTCGGCCCGTGGAATCGAAGACGGCTTTGACGTCGGCGGTTTCGCCGGGCGCGAGCGAGTTCTTGCTCGCTTGTGCGACCGTGCAACCGCACGACCCCTTCACGCTGCTGACGTTGAGAGTCCCCTTGCCCGTGTTCTTGAACGGGTAGTGGTGCTCGACCTTCTCGCCGGCGAAAACCGTCCCGAAGTCGAACTCCATTTCGTCGAACACGATCGTCGGCGCTTCACCCGGGTTCACGGGAGTCGCCGTCGGAGTGGGCGCCGCCGGCGTGGAAGCAACGTCCTTCCTTGCTTCCGCGGGCTTCGCGTCGGCCTTGTTGTCCGTTGCCGGCGCGGACGGAGCGCTCGGTGGCGCTTGACTCGCGGACACGAGGGTATTGGCCGTCACGCCGTGGCGCGCCAGCCAATTGCCGAGGACGAGTCCTCCGATTGCCACCACGGGGATGACGAACACGAGAAATCGAAGCTGTTTGCCTTCCATGTCGTTGCTGTCACCTTTGAATGCGTGCGGCCCGTCCCTCTCGAGACGTCATCCGCACAAGACAGAACCTCCGTTCACGTTCAGGATCTCACCATTCACATGCGAGGACAGGTCCGAAGCGAGGAAAACGATCGCGCTCGCGATCTCGTCGGGCGTCGCAACGCGACCGAGCGGAATCGAGGCAGCAATCGCGTCCGCATCGGGGCCCGACAGCGCCGCTTCCGTCATGTCCGTGCGCACCCAACCCGGCGCGACTCCGTTGACGCGGACGCCGCGCGGGCCGAGCTCGGCCGCCAGGCTCTTCACCAAGCTGATCATTCCGCCCTTCGAGGCGGCGTACGGGGAATAGAACGCTTCGCCGCGCTGGCCGGCCGTCGAGGAGACGTGGATCATCGTGCCGCGGCCGGCGCGCACCATCGCTTCGCCGGCGTGGCGGCTCAGATGGAATGCGCTCTTCAAGTTGACGTCGATCGTCAGGTCCAGCTCGCCGGGCTCGAGAGTGAGGATCGGCGCGCGCCTCCAGATGCCCGCGTTGTGGACGAGCACGTCGAGACGCGCGAAGCGATCGAGCGACTCACCGACGAGCCGGCGGCAGTCGTCGTGCCGAGCGAGATCCGCTCGCACCAACAGGGCGCGTCCGCCCGCATGCTCGACGTCACGTGCCGCCGCCATTGCCGCGTCTTCCCGATCGCGGTAGTGGACGACGACGGTGGCACCCGCGCGGCCGAGGAGGCGAGCACACGCCCGCCCGATGCCACGGGACGCGCCGGTCACGAGTGCGACGCGATTCGAGAGATCGATTTCGAGCAAAGCTGAAAGCCTCCGGAAGCCCGGCATCTCCTGTCCAGGCACGTTCGGAACATTCTACCGGAGCCCCTCGGGACCGACAACGTGCGAGGATGCGGTGACGACGGCGGGAGCGCGGAAATCCGCGAGATCCTGTGGAATAGTCCACCTGCTCGTCGGGCCGGGTCGCGCCAAGTTGGCCGCCGATGCTGGTTTTCGCTGAAGGCCGGCCGGCACGGGGCTTGCCCCATCCGGCTCGTGCCGACGCGGGAAACCGCAAGGAGGTCGCCATGTTCTCCAAGATTCTGGTGCCGCTCGACGGATCCGATCTCGCCGAGTCGATCCTCCCCCAAATGGAACGCATCTACCGCGTTCGCGACGCCGAGATCGTCCTCCTGCGCGCCGTGCCGCTTCCGGCACTGTCGACGCCGCAGATCGAAGCGCTCGTACGCCAAGTGGAAGTGGAGGCGTTCGATTACGTGACAGGGGTCGCCAAGCGGCTCGAAGCCAAGGGCATCACGGCGAAGGCGGTCGTGAAGCGCGGAAATCCCGAGGACGTGATTCCGGCGTTCGCGGCCAAGGAGGGCGTCGATCTGATCACGATGTCGACCCACGGACGCACGGGCATTTCGCGATGGACCCGGGGCAGCGTCGCCGAAGGTGTTCTGCGGCTGGGCACGACGCCGCTCTTGCTGATGCACTCGTTCGAGAAAGCGGGGAGCGAAGCATCGGCGCGCCGACTGCCGAACGAGATCCGATTCGCACGCGTCCTCGTGCCCGTCGACGATTCTTCGGAGTCACAGGCGATACTGCCGCACGTGGAGGCGATCGCGAAGCTCTACGAGTCGCAGGTCACGATCTTCCACGCGATCTACGTGCATCCATCGCTGGCGATGTACCCGTCCGACATGCTTCCGGTACCGTCGCCGACGAACACGGGGCTCGCCGAGAAGTTGGCGAGCGAGCTTCGCCAGCGAGGAATCCGTGCGGCGGCAAAGTCTGTGTGGGGCGAGCCCGCGTGGGAGATCATCGAGGAGTTGCGCAATCACTCGTACGACGTGGTCGCGATGAGCACCCACGGCCGGCGCGGCGTGGAGCGCCTGCTGCTCGGAAGCGTCGCCGAGAAGCTCCTGCGCACGATATCGCTTCCGATCCTCCTGGTCCGCGCGTGAGGTTGCTTAGAGCCTATCTCACTAGGCGACGAGGCCGGGTTGCTGGCGCCGGCTGGCCAGATGCAAGGCGCGACGACGATTCGATACAGTGGAGAGTATCGCTGAGGAGGAGCGACGCAGCAGATGGCCCGCCGCCGCCAGCAATCCCCAGCCCGCGGCCTTTCAGGCCGCGGGTACTGGGGAACGGGCCGATAAGGGCTGCATTGCGTCGT
>JACOTG010000235.1 GCA_016178505.1 Planctomycetota bacterium | reverse complement strand
CACACGTGCTTTCCGATCCCGAACACGTCGGGCGCGCGAAACGGAGCGACGTCGTCACCGTCGAGCGCGAACGCCACGAACCGCTCCTTCACCAGCGCGACGACGTCGGGGTCCATGAACACGCCGGAGCGCGCGGTCTTCGGCAAGTCGAGCGCGGCGTAATTCTCGACGAGCACGAGGACGAGCTTCTTCTCGTCCTTCGCCTTCGCCGCGGCCTCGTCCCACGTGTTCGACCACGCGATCTCGCTTCCGCACTGCGCGGCGAGGCGCTTCCAGCTCGCGGCCGCCGCATCGACCTCCGGCGGCTTTGCGGGAAAGAGCGAGAACGAATCGACGATCCGATCGAGCGTCGCGGCGGACGCGTCGTCGGTCGTCGCGCGCGCGCACTGGAGCAAATACAGGAACGGCTTCGACGCGACGTAGATGTAGCGCACGTCGTACTCGCCGACGGCCGGTTGCGTCGCGCGACCGCGAAAGAAGAACGCGTCGCGATCGGCGACGCGCGTCGCGCCCTTTTCCAGTAGTCGCCCGCCTTTCACTTCGAACTTTGTGACGCCCGAATCGCGCACGGCGTCGACGGTGGCGTGCTCGTCGAGATCCGCGACATACACGACGACGCCCGGCAGCCCCTGCGTTCCCTTCAAGTACGTGCTGACGCAGAAGCGCATGGCGGGCTGGCCCTCGCTGGAGACGTAGCCCCACGCGTCGCTCGGTCGCTGGACGCGGAAGCCGTACGCCTCGGAGACGTATGCGAGGTCGTCCGACGGAACAAGCGCGAGCGCCTGACACAGGATCCACGCCGCGAAGGCGAGCATCACGACCTCCGATCGAGCGCGCCGGTCGCCAACGTCGTCCGTCGCGCGTGCCGCTCCATCCGGCTATTTCGCGACGCGCGGCGGCCGGCCGATCGAGCACTCGCGATCGAACACCTCGAGCGTGTGACGATACAGCGCGTCGACTTCCTCCGGACTGTTGGCGATCACGGTGAGCCCCATCTTTCCGAACTGCGACAAGCTTCCAATGAGATGGAAAAGCACGCCCGACTCGGTCCCGTGGTTGTAGTGGAGGCGATGGTCGGTGAGGATCTCGATGAGGTCTTCGGGGCGAAGGCCGTGATACTGCTCGGCCCGAAGATTGTCGGTCGCCCGGTAATACTTGATCTGACCCGACAGCGAGTGGAAGAGTCCCGTCGTCGGATCGAGGTGGCCGTCCGTGAGGAATCGCAGCGCAAGGAACGGGTGCGTCGTGCCGCCCATTCGCAAGTTGATCTCGAGCGCGCGCAGGTTCCACGATTGGCCGGGCTCGTCGCGCCAGGCGAGGAAGTCGATGCCGAACCGGCTGACGACGCCGCGGCTCGCCAGCACGTGGCCGACGCGAAGTCCTTCCTCCTGGATCTCCGCGCGATAGTCGCCGCGCGCGGGAAAGGTGCAGCCGAGGAACATCTGTCCCGTGGGGCCGCCGAGGAGTTGGTCGTGCGTCGAGAGCACGACGACGTCGCCCGTCGGGCTGATGCGAAGCTGCGCGCTCGGCGAGTGCTTCTCGCGCCCCTCGAGGAACTCTTCGACGATGCCGCCCATGCGCTCGAACTGCTCGAAGTAGCGCTCCGGGGTCTCCGTGCCGAGCGAGAACTCGATGTTGCTGAGCGCATCGTGCAGCGCGCCGCGGCTCTTCGATTCCGGATAGGTGAAGATCGCGTTGCCTTCGCCCGAGAAGCTCTCGTCGAGCTTGAGGACCGCGCGACGAATGTCCGGCCGTCGCGACCGCAGCTCGAGAAGTGCGTCCTCGAGATCCGTGCGCGAGCGCAGGTCCTCGAACCCTTCAGGCATCGGAACGCCGGCCTCGCGAAACACCTTTCGGCTGCCGCTCTTCGTGCCGAGGAAGAGCAGGCTCGGATCGACGCCGTTCAGCGGAATGCCGAGCAGCACCGAGAGCTTTCGCTCGAGCGGCGTCGAGTTGAACACGGTGAGGAACGCGCGATTCGTGTCCTGGATTCCGTCACGGATGTTCTGGATGAGGCGCGGCCGCTCGAGGATTTTCTCGGTCAGCGCGCGCGGCGACGCATCGTGCGCGCACACGAGCGTGAGGCGCGAGCGCGCATGGCTCGCGGGGATTCCGGCGAGGAGTTGGAAGTAGTACTCGAGGATCATCGGGTGGATCGGCTGCGAGGTCACGAAGACCATTCGCGCTTGCGGATTGCGCAGCCGGATCAGCAAGAAGAGCAGTCGCTCCTCGTAGAAGCTCGCGCCCGGCAGCTTGCGCAGCTCGCCCTGGTCGAGCGTGAGCGACGGCACGACGACCGACGTGCACGACTCGGCGGTTCCTGCGGTGAGAGCGCTCCAGATTTCCGCGAGCTTCGGCTTCAGCCGGTTGAACTCGGCGATCTCCTGCTCGGGCGTGATCTGCCAGGGAAACGGCGGCTGTGGTCTCACGGCCGAATCACCTCGTTCTCGTGCACCGACGTTTGCAGGCCGAGCGCCTCGGCGCGGCGGCGAACTTGGCGATAGACGTGGAAGCGCAACGGCGCAAGAAGCGTGTACGCCGACGTGAGGTGGAGCCGCTCGTCGATGTCCTCGCCGGGGAACGTGCGCATCAGGATCTCCGCGCGCTCCTCGTACCACTGCTGCGTCACCTCGCCTTGGCGGAACTTCTGGCGAAGGATGCCGAGCTGGCGCGGGCGGTCGACGACCTCGGGATGGTGGTTCACGCCGAAGATCCGCGGCATCGTGCCCGCGGCGTCGCGCGCGAACTCGACCATCGTCAACGCCGCGCCGCCGCCCCCGGCCTCGAAGCCGAGCGCGGTCATGCCCGCGGGCAGCTTCGCGCGTTCCGGGATGAGGTCGTACAGGCGGTTGTCGATGATGCGCAGCCGGCGTCCATCGGGCAGGCGTTTCGAGAATCGATCGAACCACGGATGAGCGAGCGCGTCGTCGGTGAGCACGTTCTCGAGGAGGCCGGTGCTCTTGCCTCCCTTCTCGGCTCCGCGCAGTGCCGGGTGCGCGATGCCCGACCAGCGGCACATCACGCCGAACGTGTGGCACACGGCGAGGAGCGCGGCTTGCGAGTCGTCGCGGATCGCGTCGAAGAGAGCGAACGCGCGCTTCTCCCACGACGGGTCTTCGACGATGCCTTGCGTTCCTTCCGACACGCCGTCGTTGCGGCTTGGATCGATGTGGCCGGGTCCGCCGGTGCCGACGTACACGGAAAAGCGACCGCCGGGCGGATCGGGTACCACGCCGCCGCGGCGCACGTCGTACGAGAGCGCGCGCACGAGGAAGCCGAGTCGATCGAGTTCGGGCTTGAGATCGCATGCGATCTCGAGGACTCCGTGGACGAGCGAGTCGTGGCCGATGTTCGGCCAGCCGTGGTTCATGTCGAGGATCGCGACGTCGACCGCGTGCGGGTCGGCGGGAGGGATCGCGTCGGCGCGCTCGATGCGCACGTAGCGGAACGGGCCGCGCGGCTCGCGTGCAGGGCAGTCGGCGTCGCAAACACCCGCGCCGTGGAGCCGCTCCAATCGACACCCCACGACGTCGTTCGAGTCAGTCAAATCGCTGAGCCCCTTTCGAAGGCGGAACCGCGGCGGCCACGCAAACTAGCGCGACATTCTAATCGATCGGGTGATCGGGCCCCAGAAGCTGAGGCAGCGTAGGCGTGCTTTTCGCGTCGGTTCGCTGGCGAGCGAGCAACGAAAGGTGGCTGCATGATCCGCAAAGACGTCGCGATCGCTTCGACGCGTTCGTGACGGAGGAACGTCGTGCTCTACTTCGCGCGCGCCTTCAGCGACTCGTACGACACGGCCGGCGAGTTGTCGGTCGAGACGGGGAGGCCGAGGTCGCGCCAGCCTTTTTGCGCGACGCGGCCCATGAAGTCGCGGCGGCCGCCGAAGCCGCCGTCGATGTTGGCGAGCGTCGTGTAGCCGGCCGCGGCGAGCAACTCGCACGCCTTCGCGCTGCGACCGCCGGCCATGCAGCCGACGACGAGCGGCGTGTCTTTCGGCAGCACCGCTTGCACGACCTTCACGAAGTCGGGGTTCGGCGCCATGCTGCCTCCCGCCGCGAAGAACGCGGGCACATTGATCGCGCCTTCGGCGTGGCCCTGCGTGAACTCGTCGACCGTACGCACGTCGAGATAGCGATGCGGCGTGTCGCCCGTCATGAGCTTGTGCGCCGCGTCCGGAGTGATGTTCTGAATTTTCATGTCGAGTCCTTTCCGCGTCGTTGCCAGTGAGGCGCCAGCATAACCCGCCTTTGAAGTGCGGCTCAACCTCGGACATATCGGCGAGCACGCCGCCGTCTTCGCGCAGCTCCACTCCGCGGCGTCGCAGGGACGTCCAGCCGGGGCTCGTGTTTCCGATGCGGGGCTCAGTACACCTCCGTGCGCGTGGACCGGAGGGCGCGGCCCACAGTCGGACTACCGATTCCTAGCGCTCGCGACTATCATCTCTCGACCCTCGGACAGGGAGAGCCGACGGGACTCCATCGACAGTCACCCGACAAGGGAGGATCATCGTGCACCGCTTTTCAAATCACGCTTATTGCCTCTATGTTGCCCTCGTTGTCGCCGCCGTCGCGCCTCGAACCGTGGCGCAGCCAATTACCGGCAGCGGCACGTCGAACAAGGTCCCGAAGTTCACCGGCCCGACGACGCTCGGGGACTCGGTGATCACCGAGCGGAACGGGCGCATCGGCATCGGAACGACGAATCCGCAGACGTTTCTCGACGTGGTCGGTGGCGCGTTCTTCCGAGGCGCCAGCACCACCACGATGTTCTTCGCGAACAACGGCGGCACCGGCGATGTCGTCGACTTTCGCTCGGGAAACGTCCCGCGGTTCTTCATCACGAACAGCGGCAACGTCGGACTCGGGACGGTCACTCCGTCGGCAACGCTGGACGTGAACGGAAACGTCGCGATCGGCGGCCAGCCCGTGATCGACGCGTCAGGCCAGTGGGTGGGTCGACCGCCCGCCGCGCGAAACCCGCTTCAGATCGCGCTACTGCGCTGGTACGAGGCGAACCAGACGGGCATCTCGTACCCGGCGGGTACGGGCCCGAACGGCATCGCGTTCGACGGCGAGAATCTCTGGGTGTCGAACTCCGGCAGCGGGAACGTAACGAAGCTCCGTGCGAACGATGGCGCCGATCTCGGATTCTTTCCGGTGGCCACTTCGCCCCGGGGCGTCGCGTTCGATGGAGCCAACGTTTGGGTCGTGAACGGCGGGAGCAACAGTGTCACCAAGCTTCGCGCGCGTGATGGCGTCGTCCAGAGTGCCTTTGCGGTCGGCAGCAGCCCGGATGGAATCGCGTTCGACGGGGCCAATGTGTGGGTGACGAACAGTGGTAGCAACACCGTCACGAAGCTCCGCGCCCGCGATGGAGCGAACCTGGGTACGTTCGCGACGGGTACGGCCCCGGTGGCGGTCGCCTTCGACGGGACGGCCGTGTGGGTCGTCAATCGCGCGAGTGGCACCGTCACGAAGCTCCGCGCAAGCGACGGGATGAACCAAGGTACGTTCGCGGTCGAGAACTTTCCGTACGCCATCGCGTTCGACGGCGCCAACGTCTGGGTCGTCAACGCCATTGCCGAAACGGTCACCAAGCTCCGAGCGAGCGATGGTCAAAACCTCGGCTCGTTTCCGGTCGGCGACTTTCCACTCGGCGTTGCCTTCGATGGAGCGAACATCTGGGTGACGAACAACGTCGGCAACTCCGTCACGAAGCTCCGGGCCAGCGATGGACTGAACCTCGGCACTTTCTCGGCCGGCTTGCTGCCGGGGCACATCGCCTTCGACGGCGCGAACATGTGGGTGACGAACGGCGACGGCGACACGGTCACCAAGCTCTAGCGCCGGCTCATTCATGAAGCTGACGACCTGCGGCCGGCCAATGGGGATGGCGACGATGTCATGAGGATGAACCTCGACCTGGCGGGCGTCGGACGCGCCCGCGTCTGACTCCATCGCGCGACTCGCGGCCATCGGGATGGTGCCGGCACCGTCCGAACTCCGCCTATAATGCGCGCCACAACCTCGGAGGCCCGACATGCACGCGACGCTTCTCGCACTCCTGCTCGTCGCCGCGCCGCCGCCCGACGACGATACCGCGCTTCTCTTCGTCGCCGACTGCATCGGCAAGGGGAAGGGAAACTTCTTCCTCTATCACGAGATCTCGACGAAGCGGGTGACGATCGACGTGGGCGACTTCCTCGAGTACGACGTCGAGCTCGCCGCGGGCTGCCCGGAGCCGAAGGGCGGCATCGACATCCTCACGACCGACGGATCGTCGCTTCGCGACTCGGGCGCGACGGATCAGGACGGGCGCCGCGCGCACGGCGACGCGGATCTCTCGGCGGCGGTGGGGAAGTGGCTGCATCGCAAGATTGCGCTCGACAAGCTCGCGGGCAAGACGACGAGCCAGTTCCTCATCCAATGCGAGGGCGACACGCCGGGCCGCACGATCCAGTTCATCGACGCCGTGCGCATCACGCACGACGGACGAACGACGGCACCGATCTATCTGAACGGCAAGCCCGACTCGGACAAGATCGGATTCAAGGAGGGCTACTCGAAGGAGCCGGTGCTCGCCGTCGTGCCGCGCGCGGACGTCGATCGCGGCACCGACACGTCGGGAGTGATTGCGCGCGAGCTGGCGCGCGTGAAGGTCCACACGCTCCACGAGGAGTTCTTGCGAGAGGTCGCGTTCGCCGAAGAGGCCGCGCGCCGCGCGGGCCACGACGACCTGACGGCGGAGATCGCGGCGGTCCGTCGCGCGGTCGATCCCGAGTCGCACCCCGGCGTCACCGCGGAAGCGTACGCCGAGATCCTCCACCAAGGTCGCCATCAACTCGAGCACACGCACCCGTTCACGCGCGCGTACACGGGCTTCCTCGTCGGGCACGCGCACATCGATTTCCAATGGCTGTGGGAGTGGCCCGAGACGCTCGACGTGTGCAAGACGACGTTCGGTCAAGCGACGCGCTTCATGGACGAGTTCCCCGAGTTCTGCTTCTCGCAGTCGTCGGCCGCGCTCTACGT
>JACOTG010000229.1 GCA_016178505.1 Planctomycetota bacterium | reverse complement strand
TGTCGGTCCAGTGGAAATCGACGACGACCACGAACGGGATTCGCCGCATCGCTTCGTCGACGCGATCGGAGGCGGGGAGCGCGTGGACGGGGTTCGCGCCGTTCACCCACATCATGCGAATGGGCGGCTCGAGCGCGTCGAGCCCGCGCCAGAAGACGCCCGCCGGCACCTCGCGCCGCGCGGCGTTGCCTTTCGGCGCGAGCCACGTCGCGTCGAGCGCGGTGCGGTGACGGTGATAGAAGCTGACGCCGCCGCCCGGCACGCCGATATTGCCGGTCATCGCGGCGAGCGACGCGAGGATCGCGATGACCTCGACGCCGGCCATGCAGTGCTGAACGCCCGCGCCGATCCACGTCGACGCCGGCCGCAAGCGATACGCGTCGAGCAGCGCATCGGCATCGTCGCGCGAGACGCCCGCCACCGTCAGCAGCGAATCGAGGTCGACCTTCTCGATCGAGCGACGGAACGCGTCGAATCCGGCCGCTCGTGACTCGACAAACGTGCGGTCGACAACGCCATCGGCGAGAAGTCGCTTCACGATCCAGAGCGCGAGGAAGCAGTCCTTCCCCGGCGCCGGCTGGATCTGTCTGTCGAAGAGCCCCGAGCCGTCGATGCGAATCGGGTTCACGGAGAGGAGCCGCGTTCCGCGCGCCTTCGCCGCCTTGAGGAGGGGCAGGAAGTGCGTGTTCGTGGTGAACGGATCGCGCCCCCAGAAGATGGCCGCGCGGCTGTGCTCGACGTCGCGCGGGTCGTGCTGCGAGGGCCTGCCCATCGCCTCTTCCATCGCCAGGTCGCCGGCGCCGAAGCAGATGTCGCCCGCGGCTTCGGTCACGCCGCCGAGGAGCGAGAAGAATCGAAGCCCGAGCTTCTTCAGCATTCCCATCGAGCCGCCCGACGGGTAGTGGAGGATCGATTCGGTGCCGATCGATCCCTGAAGGAGCTGCATCGTTTCAGCGACGCGATCGAGCGCCTCGTCCCAGCCGATGCGATCGAACTGGCCGTTCGCGCGGCGAAGCATCGGGTGGAGGATTCGGTCGGGCGAGTAGACGCGCTCGGGATAGCGCAGCGTCTTCCCGCACAAGAAACCGCGCGTGATCGGATGCTCGGCGTGGCCGGCGAGCGAAGTGATTCGCCCGTTCTCGACGGTGGCGACGATCGAGCAGGCGTCCCAGCAATCGAGCGGACAAGCGGTCGTCACCGTGTGCTTCATCGCGTTCAGTTTACTCGGCGTCGCGATTCGAATGAACCCGCCGGGCGCCGGTGGACGATAAACTCTGCGCATGCAACGAGAGATCGACCGCCTGCGCCGCGAGGAGTTCGACCTCCTCGTGATCGGCGGCGGCATCGTCGGCTGCGGCATCGCGCGCGACGCGGCGCTTCGCGGTCTAAGCGTTGCGCTCGTCGAGAAGGACGACTTCGCCGCGGGCACGAGCAGCCGATCGTCGAAGCTCGTGCACGGCGGCATCCGCTATCTCGAGCACGGCGAGATCGGGCTCGTTCGCGAGGCGTGCCTCGAGCGCCACACGCTCTTGCGCATCGCGCCGCACCTCGTGCGGCCGCTGCCGTTCCTCATGCCGATTCGCGCGGGCGGGCCGCACGGGCGTCTCGCGGTGAAGGTCGGCATGGTGCTCTACGACCTGCTGGCGTCGTTTCGAAACGTCGCGCCGCACCGCATGCTGTCGCGCGACGCCGCGATCGCGGCGCAGCCGGCGTTGCGAAGCGAGGGGCTTCGCGGCGCGGCGCTCTTCTGGGACGCGCAGATGGACGACGCGCGCCTGTGCCTCGAAAACGCGATCGCCGCGGCCGATGCCGGAGCGGTCGTCGCGAACCACGTCGAGGTCGTCGCGCTCGAGCGAACGAACGGCCGCGTCGTCGGCGCGTCGTGTCGCGATCGCGTCGCTGGCGACACGTTCGTCGTGCGCGCCACGCGCGTCGTGAACGCGACCGGCCCGTGGTCCGATCGGCTGCGGCGGCTCGAGAGCGACTCTGCGCCGCGCATCTTGCGGCCGTCGCGCGGCGCGCACGTGCTGGTCGATCGGCCGGCGCCGCCGCAGGCGCTCCTCCTTCGCGCGCAGAAGGACGGCCGCGTGCTCTTCCTGATGCCGTGGGACGGGCGCACGCTCGTCGGCACGACCGACGTCGACGATGCGGGCGATCCCGATCTGGTCCGAGCCACCGACGCCGAGGTCGACTCGCTGCTCGCGGACGCGTCGACGGCGCTCACGGGCGAGCCGCTCGCGAGACGCGACGTGCTGGCGACGTTCGCGGGGCAGCGTCCGCTCGTTGCGTCCGGCGCTTCGGGCACGGTGGAGACGTCGCGGCGCGACCACGTCGAGGTCGGGCCCGGCGGGATGATCACCGTGGTGGGGGGGAAGTACACGACGTACCGCCTCATGGCCGAGCGCGTCGTCGACCGATTCGCGCGCGGCTGTCGCACGGCGCGGGTCGCGCTGCCGGGCGGCGGTCCGATCGACGTCGCCGCGGCCGAGCGTGAGCTGTGCGACCGCAGCGGATTCTCGCGCGACGCGTCGCACCGCATCGTCGCGCGATTCGGCAGCCGCTATGTCGACGTCGCGCGGCTCGCCAACGAGGACGCGAGCTGGGTCGAGCCTCTGTGTCCGCACACCGCGGCGACCGGCGGGGAGGTCGTCTTCGCGGTCCGCGAAGAAATGGCGCTCACGCCGGCCGACATCGCCGTCCGCCGCCTCGGCCTCCACCTCACCGCATGCGGCGGCCGCGATGCCGAACCCCGAATCGCCGCCATCCTCGCGCGCACGCTCGGCCGCGACGCCGCGTCGCCGGTGTGATCACTCGGATCGCGCTCCGCCAGTTCATCGACGAGAGCGCCGGAGAGGCTTGGGATCTTCCCGGAATGATCTCGAGAGTGTCGGCGCGGCCCATACGGCGAGCCTGCCGGCGTGCCGCCTCCCGCAACGCCGCGTCGTACGTCATCGGGATACCGAGCGCTTCGCGGAGAACCGCCACTTGAGGAGCGGCGGCGTGACGAGCGTCGTCACGATCACCATGATCACGGCCGCGGAGAAGATGGGTGGCGTCACGACCGCGTGGCCGCTGAGGATCAGCGTAGCCCCGATGCCAGCGAAGATGAGGCCAACCTCGCCTCGCGGCACCATTCCGATCCCCACGAGTATCCGATCGAGCCCGCGCTCCCAGACTGCGGCTGAGCACGCCTGTTTCCCGACGATTGCCGCGGCCGTGAGCACGGCGGCAAAGCCGAGCACGGACGGGTCCGCGAAGACGCGCACATCGACCCGCAGTCCCATCAGCACGAAGAAAACGGGTACGAGGAACGCGGCGATGGGCTGGAGGGCGTGGTGAAGGTTCATCGCCTCGCGGCGCGCCAGCTCGCGATAGTGACCCTCCTCGAGGATGAGTCCTGCCGTGAACGACCCGACGATCGGGGCGAGCCCGAACTCGTGCGCCGCGAACGCGAGCAGGAAGCAGAAGGACAGACTCAGGGTGAGCAGGAGCCCCTTGCTGCGCAGATAGGTGGCGAGCCGGAAGAGCCTCGGCGAAAGCCACAGGCCCACGAGCACGGACACGAGCAGGAATCCCGCCGCCTTGCCGACGATCGCCACGATCGCGCCCGCGCCCATGCTTCGCCCGCTGTCGGCCGCCGCAATCATCCCCGTCACGGTGGCGAGTGTGACCAACCCGAGCACGTCGTCGATGACAGCCGCGCCGAGGATGATCTTCGACTCGCGCTGATCGAGGCGGCCTAGATCTTTCAAGACGCGGGCGGTGATTCCGACGCTCGTGGCGCACAGAATCGTTCCGACGAAGAGATGCGCGTAGAAGGACTCTTCCGGATAGAAGAGGACGGCCGCTCCGAATCCGAGCACCGACGGAACGATCACGCCGATCACGGCGACCGCGAGCGCCATCGGGCCGACGCCGAGCATCTCCTTCACGTTCGACTCGAGGCCGACTTCGAACAAGAGCAGCACGACTCCGATCTCCGCGAGCACGGAAAACGTCGCTTCGTCCCGGAGGAAGTCGAACGTCGTCAGCCCGAAGACGTGCGCATTACCGATGGCGATGCCGGCGAGGAGTTCACCGAGCACCGCGGGCTGTCCCACGCGCTCGAATAACTCGCCGCCGAGCTTCGCGAGCAGGAGGACGACGGCAAGCCCGAGGAGGATCCGCGGAACGATGTCTGCGCCTCCCGTCGTCGCGAGTGCCATCACAGTTTTCCTCGTCGCCGAAGTTCGTGGGGCGAGCGGCTCAGCCCCCGATCAGGTGCGCAGCGATCCAGGCGACGGCTGCGCCCGCCGTGAGAACGATGCAGAAGCGCCGGAAATCTACGGTCGTCGCACGGCGTCCGGCTGCGGTCGTGGCCGTGCCGGCGTGCTGATCAACGGTCCGAGCTGCGAGAACAAGGAAAACGCCGGCGGCGAACGCCGCATCGATCCACGTAAACCAGCCCCTCGGTCGCGTGGCAATCGCAACGGCAATGCCGCCGAGGACGAGCGGACCGAGGAGCGCCCAAGACACCTTCGCGAACAAAACGGAGAAGTTCGTGATCGCTTCCGGCTCGTCACTTCGGCCAGGCTGGTGAGACGGATTCCCGGCGCGTTCCGACGGCTGCCGATTCTCCGGCTTCACCGTCGACTCGGAGGAAGGTAAGGGTCGCCGGACTCGGGGATGAGGGATCAGTTCGTGCGTCATAGAAGGGTGCCGCCTCTGCATCGTGTGACGATGCGATGGGCCCATCGGCGGCGGCCCGACCAGCCGAGGTACCTACGAGCGCACGCGCAACTCGCACCCTTGAACTGCGGCCACCTTATTCCTCCGTCGCGACACCGTCAACCGGCCACGCCGGCTGATCGGTCGGTCGGCGTCTTTTCGAGGATGTTGCCGGTGAACACGCATTCTTGGGAAACAACTGGATTACGCCGTGGTCTAGGGCTGTCTTGTCCTTGCTCTCTCTTGTGCCTCGCCCTCACCTCACGCCCTGCGGCGGCCGCGACGCCGAGGGCCGAATCGCCGCCATCCTCGCGCGCACGCCCGGCCGCGACGCCGCCTCGCCGGTGTGATCGCGGAGCACTTGGGGCAGCGGGTCGAGCGCGTCGAGAGGAGTCGGACGTTTCGACTAGACGGTGGAACTGGCCCCTCGAACTCGGAGACGTCGCCTTCGCGAGCCCGGCAGCGAGCGATCGTGTTCTCGATTGCGATCAAAAAACAAATTCCTGAATTGACGAGCTGAACCGAACGGATATTCTATTCCGCCAAGAGTTCCGAGAGGGACGGGAGTCGCCCACCTTAGAAGGTCCAGCCCAGGCGAGCTTCTCCACCGCATCCACGCCGGACAGTCGCTGACCGCGGCGTGGTCGAGTTTCGCGCGAAGGAAAAGGAGCGCGCCATGAGCAGCAACGACGTGACGACTGGACCGTGTGAGTTTCCGTGGGAGTTCGGCAGGCCCTGTGGCAAGCCCGGCTCGCGACACGCGGGCGAGGGGTCATGCAATCATCCGAAATGCACGCAAGCGAAAGGGCACCTCTATCTCGGCGGCCCTCCGAGCTTCGCGTTCTACTCGTGCGAGGAACACGCTGTAGCAGACATTTCGTCCGTGTACCGCGCCGGCGCGTTTCTTTGCGCGGATCACGCACCGCGCTAGTGTGGACGCGGTCGGCGGCCTATGCCCGTTTCTGACGTGCATGCCGCACCATCTCATCGCGCGCGGGAGCCGTGCAAGTCTCGGGCGCACGTGGTGCGGTTACAAAGCGCTGACGGTTGCGCTTCACGAAGCGCTCTCGTAGGCTCCGGCCCGTCACCGAACCGGGAGGGCTACCCATGCCTGAAATCGACGAACGCGACCGCCTGCTCGCGTTCCTTCGCGAGCGCTCGTACCGCGAGGGCACGTTCCGCCTCTCGTCCGGCGCGACCAGCAACTTCTACATCGACTGCAAGCTCACGACGTACGACCCGCGCGGGTTCGAGATGATCGGGCGCGTGATGCACGCCCAGCTCGTCGCGCTCGGCCTTCGCGTGGACGGCGTCGGCGGCCTCACGATGGGCGCCGATCCGATCGCGCTCGCGATCGGCGTCGAGTCCGTGCGATCGGGCCGGCCGCTTCGCGTGTTCTCGGTCCGCAAGGACGCGAAGTCGCACGGAACGAAGAAGCTCGTCGAGGGCGTCTTCGAGAAGGGCGACCGCGTGCTCGTCATCGACGACGTCATCACCACCGGTTCGTCGACGCTCAAGGCCATCGCCGGCATCCGCGAAGAGGGCGGCGACCCCATCGCCGCGTTCTGCCTCGTCGACCGCCTCGAAGGCGGCCGCGCCGCGATCGAAAAGGAAGGCGTCGCGTTCCATCCCGTCTTCACGATCGAGGATGTGCGGGCCGCACGTCTCTGACGATCGACGTCATTCCGCATGTGAGCGCCAGAAGAGTTGAAAAGTCTGGCGTTCCTTCGGCTCAGTGAACAGGCTCACCTTGGAAGAACGGACCACCGGATCGACAGTCGGGGCGGGGCAATCAGCTCCGACGCTCAGCGACAAGGATTTGGGATGGCCGAGTGATCCCGCATGAGCGCCAGTATGTACTCCAGAGTGAAGCGGGTGGGCCGGCGAACCGGGGCTCATTTCCATCGGTAGTTGAGATTGTTGGGGTTGAAATGTCGGCCCTTACTCGCGGCGTCCGGATATGGGCTAACGCTGCCGTTCAGCGCCGTCGCTGCAGCTGGTTGGCCAGCGGCGCGTCACAACGAAAGCAGGCGATTTGCATCGACGACATATCCGGCTGCTTTGAGCTCGTTTGCCACCTCGATAGCAATCGAACTTACGCCCCCTCCCACTGGCACCGTCTTATACACAACGCCGTGAAGATCGGACGCAATTTCTACATCTCCGCGGCGGATGGCACATACGCGAGAGTGACTAAGTCGTCCCGCGAACAGGCCATGCTCGAAAACCACGTTCTGGCGCGCACGCGGGTGGAGCGCTGTCGGTTCAGTCGCTACCGCGCCGATATCGTCTGGCGTTAGCACGACGAACGCGAAGCCGACATCAGTCATCTCCCGGCCAAGCTTCGCGATGATCGTCTGGCCTCGGTCGGGTTGTTCATGAAGGATGATCGGGACAAAGTCGAGTTTCTCAAGCAAGCGTGCCAACTCGTTCTTAATCACGGCGTCGTGCCCATGCACGATGAACACTCGGCGTGAGAACTGAGGCTCGGTCCCTTCGGCGGGCTCCGGTTCCGCAAGCCGGTGCTCAAGTGCAGCCAGCCGACTGTCGATGGCCTTCAGCACATTGACCACGCCAACAGGCAATTCCGCTCGATCTGTTCGTTCAACTGAAGGCCGTTCAACTTGGGCGAGATCAAGCGCAGCGGTGACGGGCGATTCCCCCAGGTAAGCTCCCGAGTCAATCGCACCCAAGAACTGAATTAAAGTCTGTCGTGCTGCGTCTGCGGAATCCAGCGAGGTGACGTCGAAGACAATGGTCCGGATGTTTGCAATATCGAAGGGAATGGACTCGCCGCTAGATACGAGCTGAATGACTGGACGCCGTGCTGCATGTCGAATACCAAGCTCGTACATCACGTTCGGATTGAGGCCGGAGATGTCGGCAATAGCCAAATCGGCTTCGAGCAGGAGGCGGACTATCTGGCCCGTGATCGGGCCTGGGACGTTGATCTGATCCGCTCGAACCAGATCGTAACCAGAAGCCTGGGTCGCGGGACGTATGACGCGCTCGAAGAGCAGGTCCGAGCGCCGCCGGACCTCCGACCCAGTTAAACCGATCGGTGCGATCAAGAAGCAGCTTCGATTCATAGGACTCATTTTGTTGCACGCCTTATTGCTGATCGCTGTGCATGTTTGCGTCCACAATCACCTACTTGTAGAAATCCGGGAAGAACACGCTGATAGGATTCCCGACGCTCTCGGGGTCCTCCAACGCCTTGCGGGCTTGATTTGCAATCTCAGAACGATATGTCTGCAGCTTGGGGACCAACGTGTAAATATCGGTGGTGTCCAGCACCAACGTCCGAGACTGATTGACATCGAATGGTAGGCGATCGGCCTTTCGAATGAGCTGAACCACGGGCAGTCGCAGCGCGTGACGTAACGCGACCTCGTAGAATACGTTGGGATTGAGGTACGACAGATCGGCGATAGCCAATCGCGAGCGCTTGAGATACTCAATGACCTGCGAGGTGATCATTCCTGGTTCGCCAATGTTGTCCGCGCGAACCAAAGTCAGCCCGAGTTCAGCCAGAGAGGGCTGCACCAGTGACGACGTAAAGAGGTCAGCATGTTTTCGCTCTTCGCTGTCATCGGAGCCGA
The DNA here is from genome assembly GCA_016178505.1 of Planctomycetota bacterium. Lineage (GTDB taxonomy): Bacteria > Planctomycetota > JACOTG01 > JACOTG01 > JACOTG01 > JACOTG01. Next base: position 17,070 of record JACOTG010000229.1, on the reverse strand, counting down.
TAGGCGTGATATAGAAACAGATGTTTTTCCAGTCTTTCGAAGTGACCACTTCCGGAGATGGCTTCGAAACCACCAGCGGCCGCCTCGATGCTTCTTGTCCGGCAGCACGTTCCTCGCTGGGCAGTTCATCAAGAACCTGTTCGATTGAAACAAGGGTCTCAGCTCCGCCAATAATGCGGAGTAAGTCCAGATCCTTTACGTTGACGGTGAAGGTGTCCACACATTCGTCGACATCGGGAACGTCTACGGACGAATCGCGCAGTACGTCCTTCATGACTTCCCGCTCGGGAAGGCGCTTCCCCTTGTATTGATCGTAGAGGAGCCTGAATGGTTCAACGCCCTCGATTGCCAGTTCGAACGACGCACGTCTTCGCTCACGCGGGGCCCTCGAGGAATCGACAGCTGTTCGCCCCCGCTCGGTCAGTTCGAGATACTCGGCCGCGTAGGAACCGCTAGTGATTCCATACTTGCCAGAGTTGGTGATCATCATCTTCGTTGGACCACTGCCTGGCGACTTGTCCATCTGTTGGAGGAGGGTGAGACGCCTCACCTTGTCGCCAGCGGCATGCTTCATGATCGCGTCGCCGAGTGGGAGAGCATCGGTGAACGACGACGCCGGGTAAGGTCGAGCCTTGCGACTTCGTACCGACTTGGGCTCCGTCACTGCCTTCAGCTTGGTCGACCGTTTCCGTTGCGCCATAGCTCCTAGTTCTCTTTCACTTCGTTATCGGATGCCTGGAATCAGTATGAGTCTGCCCAACTAGCATTGGACGGTTCTGCCTATCACCGTCCAATGAATTCGGAAAGTCCGTAATGAGCGCTGCACTGGCGGCCCAGCGACGCCCGTAACGCGTGAGACGCGACACGGTGGCGTTGTTCGTCGAGAATGGCAACACCGAATTCTGCCGCACAGCCTAACGCCATCGAAACCACGAGCTTCTGCGTTCGCTTCGGCGAACTGAGGCTGTCCGTCCGCTGTTGTTGGTTTCCGCACAAATCTGCGACTCCCATTCTCGTCACGTCGTAAGACCCGCCGAGTTCTTGGCGTGGGATTCTATCGGGAGGCGAAGCCGTGACGCAATACTGCAGGGTCGCGGCAATCACGACGGTTCCAACTCTCGACCGCCGATCCACGGGCGAGCGGAATCCGCTTGCGAATGATCACGCGACGCGCGCCCGGCGACGGTGGCTTGGACTTGCGTCCGCACAGCCGACGATGGCGTCCGACTTCTTGCGTTCCTTCGCGAACGCTCTTACCGCGAGGGCACGTTTCGTCTCTCGTCGGGCGCGACGAGCAGCTTCTACATCGACTGCAAGCTCACGACGTACGACCCGCGCGGGTTCGAGATGATCGGCCGCGTCATGCACGCGCAGCTCGTCGCGCTGGGCCTTCGCGTGGACGGAGTCGGCGGCCTCACGATGGGCCCCGATCCCATTGCGCTCGCGATCGGCGTCGAGTCCGTGCGCTCGGGCCGGCCGCTTCGCGTGTTCTCCGTCCGCAAGGACGCGAAGTCGCACGGGACGAAGAAGCTCGTCGAGGGTGGCCGCGCCGCCGTGGAGAAAGAAGGCGTCGCCTTCCACCCGGTTTTCACGATCGACGACCTTCGCGCCTCCGCACGCCGCGCCTGAGAATTCCAATCCAAGGTCCGCGCCGAGCCCGCGGACCCGCATGAATACTGGTCCAAAGTGGATTGGCGATCTTGCGCACGCACGGTCGACGGGTGTCGCTTTCTCCCCCGAGAACTCCATTCACCAGCTATTGGGTCGGGGATCGCGGCAACCCAGAACCAAAAAAGAAGCCCCCACCCGAGCGGGTGAGGGCTTCGCTCGAACTCTAGAACGGACGACTCACGGAATGAAGCTGAACTGAACCGAGCTTTCCGCATCGACGCCCGGGTACGCAGCGCCGACTCGGCCCTTGATCGTCCATGGCCCCGACGGAACGGGGGCGCCGTTCGGGACGACGAGGTCGAACGGCACGACGAGCGTTTGACCAGGGCTCAACGTCTCGCCGAAGACTCCGCGAAGCGGATGCGGGCCGACCTGAGTATTGTTCGGTCGGAAGCCGTCGAGCCAGAAGTCCGCGCTTTCGACGCCGGTCGTGTTGTTGTGAAGCGTGGCGGTGATCAGGACGTGATCGCCGCGACGCACGTTGGCCGGAGACGACATGCTCAGGGTCACTTGGACTCGTGGCGCCGGCACGCCGCCCGTCGTCGCCACGTCGAACTGCATCTGACCCGGCGAGCCCGCCTTGAAGAGCGTCAGGGTCGCCGCGCCGGTCTGCGGGGCCGAGTCCGCGTCGTAGCGGAAGTTGTAGAGCGTGCCCCAACGCAGCGCGTTGCCGTTCGCGTTCTGGGCTTCGGTCTGCGTCGACCACGTGATCGCGCCGTTCGCCACGCTCGCCGTCCAATCGGTGCCGTCGTAGTTGACGTTGCCGATGCCGTCGCCGCTGTGGTGATCGACGTCGTGGAATCCGATGTTCGTGATGTTGATGCCCGCGCCGACCGGCACCGAGAACGACTGCGCCGCGCGGTCGGAGTTCATGTTGTAGATGGCGTACTCATAGGTCCACGTGCCGTTGCCGTTGTCGACGACCCGGTAGCCGACCGTCATGCGGCCGTCGTTCGGGATGTCGACGTTCACGAGCGTCACGGCATTGTCGTTGTCCTTCCACGCCTGGATGCCGGGCTTCTGCCGCTGCGTCGTCGCCGCGAGGTTGATGTTGTAGTTGCCGCTGCCCGCCACGCCGGAGACGGTGATGCGGCGGTACGAGGCATTGTTGTTCTTGTTGTTCGCGGCTGCGTCGTCGGGCGTGACGTACTGCCCCTCGACGAAGTAGAGCGCGCCGGCGTTCTGGCCCGGATCGAGATCCGTGTTGTGGACCTGCAGGCGTCGGCCGATCGTGGCCGGAGTCGCCGGGTTCGCGGGCGGATACGGATAGCCGCCGGTCGCGGCGTTCACCTGATATCGCGGCCCGAGGTTCGACTGGTCGCCGTTCAGGCTCGACTCGTACGGATCCGAGCAGTGAACGCCGAGGTGCGACCCATTGGTCGACTGGCAGTCGGCGAAGCACAGGTTCTCGGAGAGCGCGAAGAAGCCGTGCTTGAGCCAGCTCATGCCGATCTGCTCGAAGCGGCCGTTCTTCAGGCGATACATGTTCTGCCCGATGACCGGATGCTGGTTGGTGTTCGACATCCAGTTCAGCCAGAACGTGCCGATGTTGCAGGAGGTCGTTCCCACCGAGAACGCGGTGATGCCGCCGACCGTCCCGTAGCGCTGAACGTTCTGCAGATCGCCGACGATCACGTCCGGGCCCGCGAGCCCGTAGTTGCCCGGATCACCCTCGCCGAGGGGCGGGCCCTGCGGCGCGGGCGAGGCGTTCGGCGCCGCAACGGCGGGCGCCTCGATGAGGATCGTCCCGATGACCACGCCACCCGCTTGCGGGATGCCGACTTCGTGCGCCCAGTTCGCGTCGAGCGACAGCTCGGCGCCGCCCCATTCGAAGCGACCCGCAGCGGCGTCGAACTGGATCATGCCGCTCGTGAATCGGAACGCTTCGCGGTTGGTGCCGCGGCGATCCGTGATCGTGCCGTTGCCGCCGCCGTTCGCGTCGATCGTGACGTGCACGTCGAAATCGCCGAGGGTGAACGTCTCGTCGTCGGATCGAACGAGGAGCATCTCGCCGTCCGTCGGAAGGCTGCCGCCCGCGAGCGCGCTGAATCGTCCGTTTCGCGATGCGAACAGGATTCCCGACTCCGAGCCGCCGCTCGCGGCGAACGTCGCGTCCGCGCGAGGCAGCTCGTCGCTGACCGCGGTCTTCACGAGCGTCTGCATCTCCACGCCGAAATCGAGGAGTCGATCTCGATCGAAGAGCAACGTGACCTTGCCACCCGACGTGCGCCAAACGCCGTCGGTCGAAACGGTTGCAGGCTTGCTTGCTTGGCGCCGCGCGCCGACCGTCTGTGAAAGTGCTGCAGATGTCGTCGCGATCAGGACGCAGGATGCAAATACCCAGCTCTTCGATTGAACACGATGCATGGAGACCCTCCTACGCAGGATGACGCGGTGGCAAACCCGTTGACCCCAAGGGTGAGCGTGTGAAGCGCGGTCAGAGTAACCGAGCGCCGCGGACACCGTCAACGATTCGAGTTGTTTCGATCCGACTCGGCGATCAATGTTTTCCCGCCGCGCGCACCGGGTCGATCCGGACGGCCTCGTCGTACCAGCGCTTCGAGGCCGCCCTGTCTCCCTTCGACGCGTAGAGCTGGCTGAGCGCGAGGTAGGCGTCGACGACGGTCGGCGCGAGCTGAACGACACGCTCGAACCGAGCGATGGCTCCGTCGACGTCCCCCGTGCTGATGAGGAAGCGGCCGTACTCGAATAGCAGGTTCGGGGTGTCCAGGCCCGCGGCGACCGCTTCGTCGAATGTCCGCGCCGCATCCGCGGGGCGCCCCGCACCCGCGAGCGTCTGCGCGAGCGCGAGCCGCGCGTCGACGAACTTCGGGTCGACGCGGATCGCTTCGCGGAATACGCCGATCGCCTCGTCGAGACGCCCGTGCGATCGAAGGAACAATCCATAGCCGAGTCGCCAGACGGCGTTCTTCGGATTGCGCTCGAGGAATCGCACGAGCACTTTCTCGGCCGCGGCGTTCTCTCCCTTCAAGAAGTGGAACCACGCCCTCGCGACCTCGTTGTTGCCGTCGGGGAGGAGTCCCCATTTCTCGACGAGGTCGGCGTGTCGAATGCCGGCGTCGACGAGCGCGGTCTGTGTCGCGTCGAGGGTGACGGGCGATTGCAGTAGGGCCGGGAGATTGGGTCGGATCTCGGCGCTGCGATCGTAGAGGCGCCGTCGCATGGTCGCGTGCCATTGGATGCAACCGCTGTGCGACCCCAGCACGACGACGACTCCCATTAGCGCGAGGAACGCGACGCCGCCGCGCACGAGCCGGCCGCTCTGTTTCAGCGGCCAGCGCAAGAGCGACACGTTCGGCGCGTACGCGAGACGCACGGCCTGCACGCATAGGTAAGCGAGGATTGCCGACAGCCCGAGCGCATAGAGGAGCGGGAACGCGTCGTAGAGGCTGCTCATGTAGAGTTCGTCGATGCCGTGGAGGACGAAGAACGCGAGCCCGAAGAACAGTGCGAGGAGGACTTCCTCGCGCCACCCGAATTCGCCGCGCTTTTTTTGACGCGACTTGCCCTTGACGAGGATCGCCGGCTTTCCGAATCCGAAGTAGAGCGCGTCGTTCGGGCAGACGCTGACGCAGTCGAGGCACTTCATGCAGCCGGGATCGACGACCATTCCGAAGAGCGCGACCTCCTCGTGCACGCGCACATTCGACGTGCAGACCGCCGTGCAATGCGCGCAGCCCTGGCACGCGTCCGTCACGCGGATGCGCCCGACCGCGAAGCGATCGACCGTTCCGAAGATCGCGCCGTACGGACAGGCGTACGTGCAGAACCCCTTCGAGCCGAGGAAGTAGATGATCGCGAAGCCGCAGACGAGGAACGTCAGGAGAGCGATCGGCCACGACGGAAACGTCGCCCAGAAGCTCTCGGTCGACAGGTTCACGCGCGTCGCCGCGGCGCTGCCGGTCGAGAAGATGCGGTCGGCGAGCGGCCACAAGAACATGTAGCCGAACCCGAGGAACGGCACCACGAGCAGGATGCGCGAGCGCAGCGGTCGCGGCGTGATCCCCATCTTCTTGAGGATGCCGCGGGCCAGATCCTGGAGCGCGACGACGTGGCACGCCCAGCCGCAGAAGAATCGCCCGAGCACGAGCGTCGACAGGATCGTCGTCGTGAAGAAGATGAAACCGGCGTTCACCAGCCCGCGCTTGCAGAACTCCATCGACTCGGAGGGCTCGAGCGGGCTCAGCGTCTTCCCTCCGCTCATCCAGTGCGCGACGTGGATCGCCACGATCGCGTGGATTCCGATGAGCACGGTGGCGCGCCACTTCGTCGACTTCGACGCCCGGATCTTCGGTCGACTCGCGTGAGAGGACGCGGCCGGCGCCTTGCCGGTGCACTGGCGTTGGGGCGGGGAAGACGGCATGACGCCCAGGATGAAAGCGCTGCGAGCGGCCGTCAAGTGCGGTCCCAATTAACGCCATCTTGATGAACTAAGGCGCCGTCTTTGCGCCCTTTTAGCGCGAGCGGCGCCTATTCTCTTGGCGATGTCGTTGGGGTTCGAACTTGGATTGGAGGGCGGACGATGGACGTCGTTTATCTCGCGATCGCGATCCTGTTCTTTCTTGCGTGCGACTTCGTCGTGTCCAAGTTGATCGACAAGCTGTGAGGAGAGAGCCATGAACGGGCTGTACGTGATCGGGGCGATCGTGGCGATCCTTCTCTTCATCTATCTCGCGGCGGCGCTCCTCAAGCCGGAACTCTTCGAGTGAACGAGTTCGATCGGCACGGGGTCATTTTTCTCGAAGCGGCGTTCGCGACGGGGGAGAAATTCGAATGAACGCTCTCGGTTGGTTCCAGATTCTGCTGTACCTCGCGGTGCTCGTCGCACTCGTGAAGCCGCTCGGCGGCTACATGGCGCGCGTGTACCAAGGCGAGCCGTGCGGGCTCGACCGCGTGCTCGGGCCGGTCGAGCGCATCCTCTATCGACTGTGCGGCGTGAAGTCCGGCGTCGAGTCGGACTGGAAGCAATACACACTGGCGATGCTAGCGTTCAACCTACTCGGGCTCGTCGTCGTCTACGCGCTCCAACGATTTCAGAGTGTCCTGCCGCTGAACCCGGAACACCTCGGCGCGGTCTCGCCCGACTCGTCGTTCAACACGGCGGTGAGCTTCGCCACGAACACGAACTGGCAGGGCTACGGTGGCGAGTCGACGATGAGCTACCTGACCCAGATGCTCGCGCTGACCGTGCAGAACTTCGTGTCGGCGGCGACGGGCATGGCGGTCCTCGTCGCGATCATCCGCGGCTTCGCGCGGAAGAGCGTGGAGGCGATCGGCAACTTCTGGGTCGACCTCGTTCGGTCGACGCTCTACGTGCTCCTGCCTCTGTCGTTCGTGCTCGCCGTCGTGCTCGCGTCGCAGGGCGTCGTGCAGACGTTCGGATCGTACGCGCACGCGAAGCTCGTCGATCCGGGCGTCGACGCGGACGGCAAGCCGGTCGCCGAACAAGTGATCGCCCTCGGGCCTGCGGCGTCGCAGATCGCGATCAAGCAGCTCGGCACGAACGGCGGCGGCTTCTTCAACGTGAACTCGGCGCATCCGCTCGAGAACCCGACGCCGACGTCGAACTTCCTCGAGCTGCTCTCGATCCTCGTGATTTCGGCGGCGCTGTGCTTCACGTTCGGCCGGATGGTGCGCGACACGCGACAAGGGTGGGCGCTCCTCGCGGCGATGCTCGTGCTCTTCGTGCCGCTCGTCGTCGCCACCGCGGCGGCCGAGCACTCGGGCAATCCGATGTTCGCGACGCTCGGCGTCGACGCGAAGACGAGCGACCTCCAGGCCGGCGGCAACATGGAGGGGAAGGAAGTGCGCTTCGGCATCGCGAACTCGGTCTTGTGGGCGGACGCGACGACCGCGGCGTCGAACGGCTCCGTGAACGCGATGCACGATTCGTTCACTCCGCTCGGCGGGCTCGTTCCGATGTGGCTGATCCAGCTCGGCGAGGTGGTCTTCGGCGGCGTCGGCTCCGGCCTCTATGGAATGCTCGCGTTTGCCATCGTCGCGGTGTTCGTCGCCGGGCTCATGGTCGGGCGCACGCCGGAATACCTCGGCAAGAAGATCGAGGCGTTCGAGATGAAGATGGCCTCGATCGCGATCCTCGGCCCGTGCATCGCCGTGCTGTTCGGCGCGGCGGTCGCCGTCGTGGCCGACGCGGGGAAAGCGGGCGTGGCCAATCCGGGCTCGCACGGCTTCAGCGAAATCCTGTACGCGTTCTCGTCGTGCGGCAACAACAACGGCAGTGCGTTCGCGGGCCTCTCGGCGAACACGCCCTTCTACAACCTCGCGCTCGGGCTGGCGATGCTCATCGCCCGGTACGTGCCTGCGGTTGCGATGCTCGCGATCGCCGGATCGCTCGCGCGGAAGAAGCTCGTCCCCGAAGGGCCCGGCACTTTGCCGACACACGGACCCCTGTTCGTCGCACTACTCGTCGGTGTCGTGCTCCTCGTCGGTGCGCTGACGTTTCTGCCCGGGCTCGCGCTCGGGCCGATCGTCGAGCACCTACAGATGACGCGTTGAGGGGGAGGATTCCATGTCCACGAATTCGAAATCGGCTCGCGCCAAGCTCTCTTTCGATCCCGCGCTCGTTCGTCGCGCGCTGATCGATTCGTTCGCCAAGCTGAACCCGCGCCGGCAGATCCGCAACCCGGTCATGTTCGTCGTCTGGGTCGGCGCGATCCTGACGACGTGCCTGTTCGTACAGGCGTTCGCCGGCACGGGCGAGGCGCCGCCTGGCTTCATTCTCGCGGTCTCCGCGTGGCTGTGGATCACCGTGCTGTTCGCGAACTTCGCGGAAGCGATGGCCGAGGGGCGAGGCAAGGCGCAGGCCGAGTCCCTGCGAAAGGCGCGGCGCGACGTCACGGCGAAGCGCCTCGACCGCCCATCGAGGGAATCCAGCGTCCAGCCGGTGCCGGCGCCGAGTCTCCGGCGCGGCGACTTCGTGCTCGTGGAGGCCGGCGACGTGATCCCGTGCGACGGCGAGATCAAAGAGGGGATCGCGTCCGTCGACGAGAGCGCGATCACCGGCGAGAGCGCGCCGGTCATACGCGAAAGCGGGGGCGACCGCAGCGCCGTCACGGGGGGGACGCGCGTGTTGTCCGACTGGCTGATCGTCGAGGTCACAACGAACCCCGGCGAGGCGTTCCTCGATCGCATGATCGCGCTCGTCGAGGGCGCGAAGCGCAAGAAGACGCCGAACGAGATCGCACTCGACATCCTGCTCGCGGCGCTGACGATCGTGTTCCTGCTGGCGACCGTGACTCTGCTGCCGTTCTCGCTCTACGCGGTGGGCGCGGCCGGGCAGGGGGCTCCGGTTACCGTAACGGTGCTCGTCGCGCTATTGGTGTGCTTGATCCCGACGACCATCGGCGGGCTCCTCTCGGCGATCGGCATCGCCGGCATGGATCGTATGATCCGCGCCAACGTGATCGCGACGTCCGGGCGCGCCGTCGAAGCGGCCGGCGACGTGAACGTGCTCCTCCTCGACAAGACGGGCACGATCACGCTCGGCAACCGACAGGCGACCGAGTTCGTTCCGACCGACGGCGTGAGCGAGCCCGTGCTGGCGGACGCCGCGCAGCTCGCTTCGCTCGCCGACGAGACGCCCGAGGGCCGCAGCATCGTCGTCCTCGCGAAGACGAAGCACGGCTTGCGCGAGCGCAAGATCCACGACATCGGCGCGAGCTTCGTCCCGTTCACCGCGCAGACGCGCATGAGCGGCGTCGACTTCGACGGGCGCCAGATCCGCAAGGGATCCGTCGACGCGATCGAAGCGTGGGTGAAGGCAAAGGGCGGTGCATTCCCGAAGTCCGCGCAAACCACGGTCGAACGCATCTCGAAGAGCGGCGGAACTCCGCTGGTCGTCTCGGAGGGAAGCCGCGTCCTCGGCGTCGTTCACCTGAAGGACGTCGTGAAGGGCGGCATCAAGGAGCGCTTCGTCGAGCTGCGCCAGATGGGCATCAAGACGGTGATGATCACGGGCGACAACCCGCTCACCGCGGCGGCGATCGCCGCCGAGGCCGGCGTGGACGACTTCCTCGCGCTCGCAACGCCCGAGAAAAAACTGGCGCTCATCCGCGAATATCAGACGGGTGGACGACTAGTGGCGATGACTGGCGATGGCACGAACGACGCGCCGGCGCTCGCTCAAGCGGACGTTGCGGTCGCGATGAACAGCGGCACGCAGGCCGCGCGCGAAGCCGGCAACATGGTCGACCTCGACTCGAACCCGACGAAGCTCATCGAGATCGTGGAGATCGGCAAGCAGATGCTGATGACGCGCGGCTCGCTCACCACGTTCTCGATCGCGAACGACGTGGCGAAGTACTTCGCGATCATCCCTGCGGCGTTCGCGACGACGTATCCGCAGCTGAAGGCGCTCGACGTCATGCGGCTCGCGACGCCGCAAAGCGCGATCTTGTCCGCCGTGATCTTCAACGCGCTCATCATCGTGTTCTTGATTCCGCTCGCGCTGCGCGGCGTGAAGTACCGCCCGATCGGCGCCGCGAAGATCCTGCGACGGAATCTGCTCGTCTACGGCTTGGGCGGTCTCATCGTGCCGTTCATCGGCATCAAGGCGATCGACCTCCTGATGGTCTCGCTGGGAATCGCGTGAGGAGGGATCGACATGTTCCATCATCTTCGCCAATCGTTCCTGATGCTCCTTTTCCTCACCGTGATCACGGGCGTGCTGTACCCGCTCGCGGTCACCGGTGCGGCGAAAACGCTCTTTCCGAGGAAGGCCGAGGGCAGCCTCGAAGTCCGGGACGGCGTCGTCGTCGGATCGACGTTGATCGGGCAGGCGTTCGATGACCCGCGCTACTTCTGGGGGCGACCGTCGGCGACGACTCCGCCATGCAACGGCGCGGCGTCGTCCGGCTCGAACTTGGGCCCGACGAATCCGGCGCTGAAGGAAGCGGTGGAGAAGCGCATCGCGGCGCTTCGTGCTTCGGATCCCGAGAATCCCGACCCGATCCCGATCGATCTCGTGACCGCGTCGGCGAGCGGGCTCGATCCCCACATCACACCTGCGGGAGCACTGTGGCAGGTGCGGCGAATTGCGCGAGATAGACACCTTGCGGAGGACGTCATGCGCAAGCTCGTCGACGATCACGTCGAGGGACGCGATCTCGGCATCCTTGGTGAGCCGCGCGTCAATGTCTTGCGGCTGAACCTCGCGCTCGACGCGACGCGTTGAGAAGTGGAGTGGGTGGGACCATGACACACGAAGGCGACTCGACGAACGACAACGAGCCCGAGTCTCGGATCGACCGATCGGACGCTGGCTGGTTCGAGGTTTCGCCGGCTGCGAGTGGGTCGAAACCGTCGCTCGAGGACTCGTTGGGTGCTCACTTCGCATACGTCCATGCGCAGCAGGTGCGACGAAAGTTCGTGCACGCGCTCGCGGCCGCCGGCATTTTCGTCTGGTTGGCTGTGATCGAATCGCAGCGGGTGTCGGCGATCTTCACCGATGTGGTGATGATCGTTTGGGCGGTCATCTTTGCAGCCGTCGTCCTCGCATCGATTCATGAGTGGCGCTTGCGATTGCGGTTGAACAAAAGCCATGGCGCCGCTGAACCGAACGGTTGCCATTAGCGATTCCAGTACCGAGTGACGAGGGGCCGTCCGACACGCCGTCGTCTCACGCCGGCGAGGCCGACCCGCGATTGGGAGAATTCTCCCGGAGAGGACTCATGCAAAAGTCGTGGACGTACTCGATGCTCGTCTCGTTGTCGGTGGTTGGCGTCTCGCGAGGGCAAGACGCTGGCAAGGACGACGCCGCGGACTCGGGACCCAGACCCTTCGTGATGGAGGGCCTACAATCGATCGGGCTCTCGGACGCGCTCGAGGAATCTCGCGTGAGTGTCTCGGGTTGGCTCGAGCAGAGCTACACGTTCAACATGCAGTCTCCGTCCGATCGCGTGAACGCGCTTCGCCTGTTCGACGATCGCTCCAACAACTACCGGTTCAATCAGCTCGTCCTGGTTGGCGAACGCACGCTCGCGGACGGAAACGAATTCGACTTCGGCGGCAGGGTCGAGCTTCTCTATGGATCCGACGCGCGCTTCACGCACGCGGCGGGCCTCCTCGCCGGGCGGTCCGACGACACGGTTCAGTTCGATCCCGTCGAGTTCTATGCGAAGGTGCGAGTTCCCCTCGGAAACGGCGTGACCGTTCGCGCCGGCAAGTGCACGACGCCGATCGGCGCGGAAGTGCTTGAGGCGCCCGTGAACGCGCTCTACTCACATGGCTTCCTCTACGATTTCGCGACGCCGATCAGTCATACCGGCATCGACGTGTCCTATCCGCTGTCGGATCGCACCACCGTCCACTACTTCCTGCTTCGCGGCTGGGACGTCTGGATCGACAACAACGACGCCACGTCGCAGATGGCCGGAGTTTCTTGGACGAGCGACGACCAGGCGTGGGCGCTTACCGGAAACGTGATCACGGGACCCGAGCGTCGGGCAAACGATACCGACTATCGAACGCTGCTCGACCTCATCGCGACGCATCAGTGGAGCGAGCCATTCTCCTCCACGGTCAATGCGGACTACGCGTACGAGGAGGGAGCGGCAGCCGGCGGCACCGACGCGGGATGGTGGGGAATCTCGACGTACGAGACCTATCGTTTCGATCCCGCGATCGCCGCGACGCTCCGAGCCGAGTACTTCGTCGATCAGGACGGAAGTCGCACCGGGTTCACTGCCGATCTCCTCGAAGTCACCGCGGGGCTCGACCTCGTTCCGTTCTCGAGCTTCAAGAACCTTCGTTTGCGGCCCGAGGTCCGGTGGGATCACGCGTTCGGCGATCGGCCGTTCGACGGCGGAACCCGCGCCGATCAGGGCACGCTCGCCGTCGACGTGATCCTCACGTTCTAGGATTTTCCCCCCACACGCCCGACCTCGTGTCGTGAGATCCACGTCGTGGTAGTCCGGATTCACGAGGCATCGGCGAGCAGGCGCGAACGATCACGGTCGACGAGGGTTGGTTGGAGAGCCGTAGGTCACACCCGCGATCGGCTCTTCCAGGATTGCGGTCTGCAAGGCGGCGAGAGCGTCCTGGCAGAGAAACATCAACTTGCGCTTCTGATCGAGGGAGATCGATAGCGACCGGACGTTCGTGTTCTCACGCGAGAGCGCGAGGATTTGAACCTTCATTTCGGTGAACCGGGCATAGCGCGACGTCGCCGTTCCGAGGTCCGGATCGTCCTTCAGTGCTTGGATCGCGGCTAGGCCGTCGAGATCGGTCCGGACCTCGCGATCTTCTTTGGCGATTTGCGCCTCGATGACATCCATCTTTTGATCGCTCTCCTCGGCGATGTGCGGCGCGAGGAGCGTCTCGGTGCGGAGCGCTGCGCTCTCGGCGCCGAGGGCGAGAAGGGCCACATCCGTACCCTTCGGCGACTCGGCGTGCTTTCGCGCGAGGCTGGAAAGGGCAGCGCTCATTCCCTCGATTTCCGCTGCGGCGGGACCGAACGCCAATGCGTACGCCTTGAGGTTGGTGTTCTTGACCGCCAAGTCGAGAAGATCTTTGTCGATCCGTCGAAACTCGGCGAAGAGCTCGGAGAACTGAATGAGCATGTCCTTCTCCGTGGAGGTGCCGCCGTTCTCGAGTAGTCCCGTCAGCTCGACACGTAAGCGCTCGAGTTCGGCTGTGGCGGCGCGGGCCTGATCGGCGAAAGTTTCGGAGTCGCGGTCCGTGATGGCGAGAACGGCGCTCTTTTCAGCCTCCGACGCTGACGCCAAGGCGAGGCGCATCCGGCTCACGACGTCGACTCGACGGGCCTTGAAGGCGAGTTGCTCGGCAGGATTCTGGTCCTTGTTGAAACGAAGCACGACGAGCACGACCACGAGCAGTACGGCTGCGCCGCTGCCCATCCAAAAGAGGCTTTGCTTGATGTCGTGCGTGATCGTCATCGTGATCGTGCTCGCCGAATGGGTGCCCATTTCTCGAGGTGATCGCCTCGCGACGTCGCCGTGATGATAACTCAGAGCGCCAGGATCCGATTCCACTGCTATCGCGGTCCGGCGACGAGGATCGCGACCGCAAACTCCAGCACGAACGGCCGGAGAGCCCAATCCTAGCGGCGTCTGCGGTCGACATCCCCACGCCTGGAGTGCGTTTCGATCGTGCCGTTTCTCGAGGCGCCCTTCGCGATCTTAGGACCCGTGAAAAAATAATCGCTCCAAATCGCTTTCGCGATTCGGAGCTCGTGGCGTCTTGCCGGGTCTTTTCGCGCGAGGTCGATCGGCTTTGTCGATCGACCGAGAGCCACGCAGTTGCGGGCTCTCGGCGTCGTTGCTCCTCATCAGCGACCCTTCAGGTCGCTTCCTCGTCGCGCCTCGCCCCACGCGAAAATCCCTCGGCAATACGCTCACGTTATTTTGTCACAGATCCTTAGCGCCGTTTTAACGCGAGTCGCGCCTACACTCTCGGCCGATGCAATGCGACGTGAGGCTTCGATGACGAGCTGTCGTTTGGCATCGCCGTCGCGAGACCGTTAGACCGAGGACGCTCGCGCGTCCGCCGCCCGCGCGATACGATCGAAGGCCGATGGAAGAGCGAAGACCGACGCCGGAGGAGATGCTCGCGCGTGCGAGCGCGGAAGAAGCGCGCGCGAAGCGCGGCCGGCTCAAGATCTTCTTCGGCGCCGCGCCGGGCGTCGGCAAGACGTACGCGATGCTCGAAGCGGCGCAGGCACGAAAGCGCGACGGGCGCGACGTCGTCGTGGGCTGGGTCCAGACTCACAAGCGAAGCGAGACCGACGCGCTCACCGTCGGGCTCGAGAGGATCCCGCCGCACCCGGTCGAGTATCGCGGCGTCACGCTCGACGAGTTCGACCTCGATGCCGCGCTCGCGCGCCGGCCGGCCCTCATCCTCGTCGACGAGCTGGCTCACACGAACGCGCCCGGCTCGCGCCACACCCGGCGGTGGCAAGACATCGACGAACTCTTGGAAGCGGGCATCGACGTCTACACGACGTTGAACGTGCAGCACGTCGAGAGCCTGAACGACGTGATCGCGCAGATCACCGGCGTCGTCGTGCGCGAGACCGTGCCCGACTCGATCCTCGACCGCGCCGACGAGATCGCGCTCGTCGATCTCCTTCCCGACGACCTCCTGCAGCGCCTCAAAGAGGGCAAGGTCTACGTTCCGACGCAGGCCGAGCGCGCGATCCAAAGCTTTTTCCGCAAGGGAAACCTCACGGCGCTTCGCGAGCTGGCGCTGCGTCGCACCGCCGAGCGGGTCGACGCGCAGGTCGACGAGTACAAGCGCGAGCATGGAATCACCAAGCCGTGGCCGACGCGCGAGCGCATCCTCGTGGCCGTCGGTCCGTCGCCGCAGTCCGCGAACCTCGTGCGTGCGGCGTTTCGGATGGCGGATCGCCTGCGTGCGCCGTGGATCGCGTTGTCGGTCGAGACGCCGGCGTTCGACCAGCTCCACGAAGAGGACCGCGCGCGTGCGGCGGCTCACCTTGCGCTCGCCGAGCGCCTGGGAGCCGAGACTCTGGTCGTGCGCGGCGAGCGCATGACCGACGAGATCCTCGCGGTCGCGCACCAGCGCAACGTCACGCGCATCGTCGTCGGCAAGACGTCGCGCCGGCGCTGGATCCATGCGTTGCGCGGATCCGCGGTCGACGCGCTCGTGCAGCGCTCGGGCGGCATCGACGTGCTCGTCACGACGGGAGAAGACGGCGGCGTCGGGCCTCGCCCCGCGACGTCCGCGCCCCGCCCCGGCGGCACGCTCGGGGAGTACGCGTGGGCGCTCGGCGCGGTCGGTGCCAGCACGGCGCTTTGCGCGGCGACCCGAAACTTCGGCAACATCGCGGACCAGTCGATGACGTACCTGCTCGGCGTGCTCATCGTCTCCAGCCGTTGCTCTCGCGGCCCGTCGGTCGTCGCCGCCATCGCGTCGGTCGCGGCGTTCGACTTCTTCTTCGTTCCCCCCGTGTACAC
Source organism: Planctomycetota bacterium (assembly GCA_016178505.1). Taxonomy (GTDB): domain Bacteria; phylum Planctomycetota; class JACOTG01; order JACOTG01; family JACOTG01; genus JACOTG01. The sequence continues at coordinate 1,423 of JACOTG010000229.1, read as the reverse complement.
GTTCGCCGTCGGCGACTGGAAGTTCGCGATCACGTTCGGGGTGATGCTGGTCGTGGCGCTCACCGTCAGCGGATTCACGTCTCGCATCCGCCAGCAAGCCGAAGCGGCGCGCCAGCGCGAGCGCCGAACGGCCGCGTTGTACGGGCTCAGCCGAATGCTCGCGATCGAAACCGAAGTCGGGCGCATCGCGGGCGCGGCGGTGCGACACGTTCGCGAGTTGTTCGAGACCGACGCGGTCGTGTGGATCGCCGATGGCGACGGACGGCTTGTCGCGCGCGGCGGCGCGGAATGCGAGCTGGCGCGCGACGAGCATCCGCTCGAGATCGCCAAGTGGGTGTTCGATCACGGGCAAGCGGCGGGGCACGCGACCGAGTCGCTTCCGGCGTCCGACGCACTGTTCCTTCCGCTCGTCGGCGCGAAGCGAACGCTCGGCGTCTTCGGGATCACGCTCGGCGGGCGCGGCGCCACGCCGAGCCCGGCGCAGCGGCAGCTGATCGAAACGCTCGTCGCGCAAACGGCGCTCTCGCTCGAGCGCGCGCTGCTATCCGATGAAGCGTCGAGCGCGCAGGTCACCGCGGAGACCGAACGCATGCGAAGCGCTCTTCTGAGCACCGTCTCTCACGATCTTCGGACTCCGCTCGCGTCGATCACGGGATCCGCGGGCGCGTTGCTCGATCCGCAGGCGACTCTCGACGCGAACGAGCGACGCGAGCTCCTCGAGACGATTCGCGAAGAAGCCGAGCGGCTGAGCCATCTCGTCGGCGACCTGCTCGAGTTGACGCGCCTCGAATCGGGCGCGCTGCGCGTGAAGAAGGAGTGGTACCCGCTCGAGGAGATCGTCGCGTCGGCGCTAGGCCGGCTCGCAGACGCGCTCGGCAGCCGCGACGTTCGCATCGATCTTCCCACCGAAGTGCTCGTGGTTCTGGCCGACGCCGCGCTTCTCGAGGAGGTCTTCATCAACCTCGTCGAGAACGCCGCGAAGTTCAGCGCTCCCGGAACTCCGATCGAGATCCGTGCGCGCGCCGGGGACGGAGAAGTGCAGGTCGAGGTGGCCGATCGCGGGCCGGGGTTCGCGCCCGACGAGATCGATCGGCTCTTTGAGAAGTTTTATCGAGGCGCGGGCGGAAGTCGGGTTGCGGGCAGCGGCCTCGGCCTCGCGGTGTGCGACGCGATCGTGAAGGCGCACGGCGGGCGCATTCGCGCCGACAACCGCGCGGGCGGCGGGGCCATCTTTCGCTTCTGGTTGCCGCTCGGCGAATCGCCTCCCGCGATCGACGCCGACGTCGAAGCGCCGACGCCTGAGGCGGGCGCGTGAGCGAGCCGAACGCGACTTCAACGGCCGGCCCGCTCGTGCTCGTCGTCGACGACGAGCTGCACGTGCGCCGCTTCTTGAAGACCGGTTTGTCGTCGCACGCATACCGCG
>JACOTG010000228.1 GCA_016178505.1 Planctomycetota bacterium | reverse complement strand
GCGACGACGACTCCGGCGACGGTCGCTGATCTGGAACTCAGCTCGTCGGGGCGCCGGCGCCCTGTTCGATTCCCAACACCCGCGCTGCGGTGTCGAATTCCACTCGACGGAGGATGGCGCCGAGCTTCATTGCGGTCCGTCCAAGGTTCACGTAGTGGCGAAATCGCGTGAGCGAAGGACCGCAGAGCCGGGGCTGATCCGGGTCGAACTCCCACGGATGCAAGTAGGTCATCGCCGGTACGCCTTCCCGATTCGCCTTTCGAATTCCGGCGACGACGAGCGACGCCGGCAGCAGCCGAAGGTAGCCGCCACCCGCGAGAGGGATGTTGATGCCAGCGCATCGCACCGCGAGCGGCGGGAACTCCCATAGAGCGCCGCCGGGACCGACTCGATGAGGGTGACGTGGCGCGTCCGGGATCCCGTACCGATGGTGCCTCACGGGAAAGATGCTCGAGTCGTAGCGGTATCCCTCCTCCGCCAGGACATCCAGCGCGAAGAGCGACTCGCGCGTCACGGAGAAGCTCGGCGCGCGGTATCCGAGAACGGGACGTCCCGCCAGGTCCTCGAGGAGCGCCTTCGAACGGCGCGCTTCGTCGCGAAATGCCTCGGGACCGATGTCGTACACGAGCCGGTGGCTCATTCCGTGGGATGCGATCTCGTGACCGAGCGCGGCGAGGCGACGTACGAGATCGGGCCGTCGCTGGGCGTTCCACCCGAGCACGAAGAACGTCGCGTGCACGCGGTGCTCGTCGAGCAGCGCGAGGATTCGGTCGATGCCGACGTCGAGCCGCGAGTCGAAAGTTTCCCAACGCTCGACAGGCGCGATCGACGCGAAGTTCGAGACCTGGAAGTACTCCTCGACGTCGAAGCTGAGAGCGTTCAGCATCAGGCGCGCGAGTGTATCACCCCCACCCCGGTGATTCGGGTTGCGTCCCCGAGAGCTGCGTTCTCGCGCAAGTGTCGCGACTAAGGGTCCGCGCAGAAACAAATGCGTCAAACACCGAGGCCGAGCGAGAAGGCCGCTGGCGAGGAACGACGGGTACCCGCGGCACGAAGTGCCGTGGGTGGAGGCGTATCAAGGGAGCGATACGGCGAGGAGGAGAGACGAAGTCCAGCGGCCTTCGCAGCCGGCCGAATGGAGCCGTTGTTTCTGCGCGGGTCCTACAGAACGCCACCGAACTCGAGCGGGCGATCGAACTCCAGCGCCGCGCCGATGCCCACGACGTCGAACGAGACCAGCCGCTCGACGCGGACGATTCGTCCCGTTCCTTGGAGCACCGCGTTCAGGCACTCCACGCCGAGCGGGCGCATCGGGTCGGACGTCGTCGATCCGCGAAGCACCGACTCCGGCACCGTGATGCACACGTCGTATCGGTCCCCGGGGGTCAGGGTGTGCGAGGAGAACGTGCGCAAGTAGATCCCGCGTGCGCAGACGTTCAGCGAGACGGCGTTTCCGACCACGATCCGACTCTTCAACGGCGAATCGGACGAGCGCTGGGAGGACTCCCGATCGTCGATGGCGGCGAGCTGAACCGGAACGGTCAGATCGATTCGATGGTGTCGGCGTTTCTCGGCGTGCGAAATCATGAAACAGGTAGACCCCTCGGTACGACTCGGGAGACAACGGAAGACCGGATTCTCGGTTGCAACCGACGTGCCGTCGCTCGCCGCCGGCGTCCGGTCGAGTCGATTGGCGAGGGAATCCCCTTACTGTCGAGTCAGATCGAGAGTTGAGGCACCGTCCGCGATTGCGCCGGCGCAACGCTCGCTGATCGTGCGCGTGCGGGTCGTTGAGAAACCTCGACGTCCGAGGGGAGGCATCGAGCCGCGTCGCGTCACTCGAATCGCTAGAGCCCACAACTCGCGGACACGGCGACGTCGAGAAAGATGAACGCGAGTGTCCCCGGCGTCGCGAAAACTCAACGCGACGGCGTCGATTCCCGGGACTCGATCGCGCGAAGGGAGGGCAGAAGATCCGTCGCAAAACCGCGAAGTCGCTCTCGGGCTCGCTCGCGGCCGTCGCCCTCCGGAGTGGTGAGGCGAACGAGAGAGCTGCCGATCGGACTGCCTGTCACGAGCGCCAATGCCGCACGCAGTTGTTCGCGGTAGTAGTTTGCGCTCGCGCTGGAGCCGGATCGATACCAGTAGAGCACCGCCTCGTGCTCGCTGCCCTTCCGCACGCTCAGGACCGCAGCATCGATGACCTCGCCGTCCGATTCGATGCGCGCCTCGGTGCGATCGACCACCTCATAGCCCCAGCCCGTGTAGCACACCTCGGGCGGGTGGGCGATCTTGCGGTTGTCCGACGAGTTCACGACGCAGAGCGTGATCGCGGGCGCCCCGTCCGCCGTCGCGTAGACGCGGTTCACCACGTCGGTCGTTTCGAGCAGCTCGAGGGTTCTCGCGCGAAGGGCGCGATCTTGTCCGTCGAACGCACCGATCCGATACGGGATCGCCAAGCCTATAGACGTGTCGGCGGCCGCAGGCGTCGCCGTCGACAGCCGCATCGTCACGATCGCAACCGGGAGGAGGACGCTCGCTCCGACCACGTAGGATCTCAGGACTTCGCGAAGGCCGGTCATGCGAGCCCTCCGGCGTACGGAGTTGCGATCGGCCGCTCGCGCAGAATGCGCGCGAGGAGGAGCAGCAGACCGAGCGTCATGACGTAGATGGCGATGCCCGTCGCTTCGTGGACGAACCCCGTCGTCGCTTCGACGCCCGCCCGATTCGCGATGACGAGGAAGAGCGCGATGCGCAGACCGTTCGCGAGGACCGCCGCAGGCACCGCCGCGAGCGCGACCGCCATCCTGCGGACCGTCCCGCGAAGCGTCAGATAGCCGACGAGCGTTCCCATCGCGAAAAGTGCGATCAAGCTCCGGATCCCCGAGCACGCGTCACCCACGAGCAGCTCCCCGGCTCCGAGCGTCAGAACGCTTCCCGACTGCGTCGCCGTGACCCCGAAGACGCGGGCCAATGCAAGCCCCGCCGAGGCCGCAAAGAGCTTGAGCCGCAGCGACATCTCCGCCAGCGAAACGAGGGGAAGCGGAATCATGAACGCGAGAAACGCGATCGGAAACAGAAGCAGTTTCGCGCGTTGCCAGCCCTCGAGCAGCAGCACGAGGCCGAGCAACACGGGCAAGAGCGAGAACCCCGAGAGGAAGTGGACCCGAAGCACGGCCGCCACGATTTGCATCGCGGCTCCAGGCACGAGCAGCACGAGGCCCCAGAGCGACGGTCGGTGCTCCGATGCTGCGAGTGCCCGCATTTGTCTCCAGATCACGAACGCGACCAGGATCGGCACGACGAATCCGTGGGAGTACTCCGAGTCCGGCGCCGTGAACCGTTCGCGCATCCAGTCGATCGTCGGCGCGTAGATGGCACCGAGAAGGAGTCCGAGCACGGCTATCCAGACGAGTCGCCGAGTCATCGTCGTCCTCCGCGCTCCGCACGCACTTCAGCGAGGAGCTCCTCGACCCGACGCGCGTTCGACTCCCAGAGCCGCCCATTCTCGAAGATGCCGCGACGAGCGGCTTCGCCGAGTCCGGCACGGCGCGCGGGATCCGCGAGGAGCGCGCCGACCTTCGACGCAAAAGATTCTCCGTCTCGCGGCGCGAACAGCTCGGCATCCGATCCCGGCGTCACCAGCTCGCGCACGTTTTCCTGGTCCGGCGCGACGACCGCGCGACCGGTGGCCAAGTACTCGAGGAGCTTCATGGGGCATGCGTATTCGGTCGCTGCCGGCTGCACGGCGACGTCGAACGCCGCGACGAAGTCCGGGATCCGATCCCGACTCACTTCGCCCGTGATCCGCAGACGCGACCCGGCGCCCACGGCGGCGGCGAGAGACTCGAGGGCGGCGCGCTCCGGTCCGTCGCCGACCAATAGCAGCACGGCGTCCGCAGGCACGCACGGCCTCGCGAGCGCGCGCACGGCCAGATCGAGCCCGTGCCACGACCGGAACCACCCGACGAACCCGATGACGGGCGCGTCCCCGATGCCGAGCTCGCGACGAACGGACGCACCGTCGCGATCGGGGCGAAAGCGGTCCGCATCGACTCCGTTCGGGACCACGACGATTCTCTGCTCGGGAACGCCCTCCTCGACGAGGATGCGACGCAGCGGCGTCGAGACCGCGAGCACCCGATCGGCTCGAGACAACGCCGTCACTTCGCCGCGAAGGGCGCGACGCGGGAATCGAAGGCCAACTTGCTCGGACTTCTCTCGCGCAAGCGGCGCGTTCACCTCCACGAAGATCGGCACGCCCGTCCGGCGCGCGGCCCGAACGCCGGCGGACATGGCGAGCGCATATCGCTCGTAGACGAGGTCGGGCGTCGACTCCCGGATTTCGCGAGCCAGCCAGCGCGCCGCGCCTCGATCGTAGAAGCCCTCGGCGATTTCGTAGAGCGGACCGCGAAGGAGCTTCGCCACGGCGCCCCACCGACGGGCGCCGGCGTCCGCCTTGACGAGCGATCGCTCGAGAACCTCGTGCCCGCGCGTACGAAAGGCTCGGATCATCTCCGCGATGTGGACACCCTGCGCGTCACCGCGAAGCGTTCGATGGTGGTACAGGATCTTCACGAGCACCCGGGCGCAGTCGGCGCGGACACGCCTGGACGGAACGGCCATGCCGGCGTACGCCGATTTGCCGTGGGAGTCGCCGGGTCGCACGAAGTAGATCGGTTCAGGGCGCGCACGCATGCCCTATTCTTTCGGCGCAAGACGGCGGTCGTCTTGATCACACGCGCCCGGCGGCCACAAGCGACGGAGTTTCGCCGCGCTTCGTGGCGAACCGCCGCGCCCACGCGTCGAACGATATGAGCGCCCACAGGGGCGTCGCGTGATCCCGCGTTCCCCGCACGTGGCGGTCGAGGCAGGATCGCAGAGCGGCAGGATCGAACAGCCCCGACGATCCCAGCGATGCAAGACCCTCTTCGGCGCGCTCTCGCAGCTCCCCGCGAAGCCACGCTGCGAGCGGAATGGAGAACCCCTGCTTCCGGCGATCGACGATGTCGCTCGGCAGGTCGCGCGCCACCGCCCGCTTCAACACGACTTTCGATCGCGAGCCGCTGAGCTTCATCCGAGAGGGCAGCGTCGCCGCGAACTCGACGAGCACGTGGTCGAGCAAGGGGACCCGCACCTCGAGCGAGTGAGCCATGCTCGCTCGGTCGACCTTCGTGAGGATGTCGTCCGGCAGGTACGTCTTGAGGTCCACGTAAAGGAGGCGTGCGAGGGGGTCGCTCGTTCCGGCCGCGCGGAAGTGCGACTCGAATGCGCGAAATGGCGTGTAGCCGTCGAGCTGTCGGCGAACGTCGGCGGACAGCAGACTTCGCGCGAACGATTCCGAGACGCCCGCGACGCTGTCGTAGTACGCGCGCTCCGCGGTGTCGCCTGCGTGAGCCAGAAACGTCTTCGCCCGCAGCGGCCGGGGCAGCCAGTCGGCCTTGGGATAGATTGCCGCCAATCCGCCGAGGATCGGACGGCGCAGCGGCGAGGGCACGAGCGATCGCAAGCGTCCCTCGAGCAAGTCGAAGCGATATCGGCGATAGCCCGCGAAGTTCTCGTCTCCGCCGTCGCCGGAGAGCGCCACCGTCACGCGCTCCCGCGTCACGCGCGACAAGTGGTAGGTCGGGACCGCGGAGCTGTCGGCGAACGGCTCGTCGTAATGCGGCGCGAGGAGCTCGATCGCGCGCGCCGCCTCCGCCGACACGATCGACTCGTGGTGGTCCGTGCCGAGCCGATCCGCGACGAGCCGCGCAAACGGCAGCTCGTCGAACGCACTCTCGCGGAAACCGACGGAAGACGTCTTCACCGGCGACGAGGATGCACGCACCATCGAGGCCACCACGGCGGACGAGTCGAGCCCGCCCGACAGGAACGCCCCGAGCGGCACTTCGCTCATGAGGCGAATGCGCACGGACTCGTCGATCAGTTCGCGCAGCCGCTCGGCGGCCTCTTCGATCCCGATCGTCGGATTCTCCTCGAAGCGCACGTCCCAGTACTTTCGAAGCGTCGCGCCGCGCGAATCGAGCGTCAGCGTGTGACCCGGCGGCAGCTTTTGGATTTCGCGGAAGATCGTCTTCGGCGCGGGAACGTACAGGAACACCAGGTAGTCGAGGATGGCCGTGTGGTCGATGGCCGGCGGCGTCGCCAGCGCGGCGAGGATCGCCTTCAACTCCGAGCCGAACGTCAGCGACTCGTCGTCGAGGCGCCAATAGAGGGGCTTGATGCCGAGCCGATCCCGCGCGAGGAGAAGCCGGTTGCGGTGCGCGTCCCAGATCGCGAACGCGAACATGCCGCGAAGCTTCTCGACGCAGCGCTCGCCTTCTTCCTCGTAGAGGTGAACGATCACTTCGGTGTCGCATTGCGTGCGAAAGCGGTGTCCACGCGCGACGAGCCCTTCACGAAGTTCGCGATAGTTGTAAATCTGGCCGTTGAACGTGATGGCGATGCTGCCGTCCTCGTTCTCGACCGGTTGCGCGCCACCCGCAACGTCGATGATCGCCAGGCGTCGATGCGCCAATCCGGCGGGCCCGCGTCGCCACACGCCCACTCCGTCGGGACCGCGATGTGCCAGCGTGTCGCGCATGGCGACGAGCGTTCGCTCGTCCGGCGACCGATCGCGGTCACGGTAGACGATGCCGGCGATGCCGCACATCGACGGCTAGTTGATCCCCGCGCAATCCGCGCAAAGGCCGATCTGCTTCTTGTCGGCGAGCATCTGACGGCGCAGCTTGACGAACGGCTCGCCGTTCCAGACTTTTCGAAGGTCGTCCTTCACGTGGCCGAGCGGCAGCTCGCCCTTCGGATCCATGCAGCACGGGACGACGGTGCCGTCCCACAAGATCACGGCGCCGCGCCACAGGAAGTCGCATCGGTTCTCGATCGGATCCTTCCACTGCACGTTGCCTTGTGCCATGCGGTAGAGGCGGAACTCCTCGCTCATCGGTTGGAACTTGTCGACGAACCGCTTCTGAACCACCGGATCGCGGTACTCGGCGTTGTTGAACGACACGGCCTTCAGCACGAGCTTGTCGAGCTCCAACTCTTCCGAGATGCGACGCACGGCTTCGATCTCGTGCTCGTTGTGCTTCATCACGATGAATTGGAGTTCGATCACCGGGTTCGTTCGTCCGAGGCGCTTCCGCGCCGCGACGAGCTGACGCAGGTTGTCGATCACGAGTTGGAACGACCCGTTCACGCGATACTGCTCGTACGTCGCCTGCGTGGCGCCGTCCAGCGAGACGTAGATGTTGTCGAGGCCCGCCTCGACGATCGCTTCACACGCCTCGGGCGTCTCGAAGAAATGAGCGTTCGATCCGACGTTCACGAAGATGCCGCGTTTGTGGGCGTACGCGATCATCTCGACGAGGTGCTTGTTGAGGAACGGCTCGCCGTAGTTGGTGATGTTGATGTCGAGGAGCGTGTCCTCGAGTTGATCGATCACCGCCTGGAACGTCTCGAGGGTCATGTTGCCCTTCTTGCGTTCCAACGTCCCCTCGCCCGTCGGGCAGAGCGGGCACTTGAGGTTGCACAAGTTCGTGGGCTCGATCATCAGGTGGTAGCACATGCCGAGCACGCGAGGCTGGCGGAGCTTCAGCGATAGACGGCACTTCCCCACGTTGATGATCTTCTTCGTCGGGACGCCCTCCGATCGAAGTCGCGCCGCCTTGCGGACCTTGTTGAGGACCTTCGTCGCCACGGACTCTTGCCCGTGGTAAATGCGCTCTTCAGACATCGAGACACGTCCCTTTCAGTTGGCTTCGAGTGAGTCGTCCGTTCACGTCGAAAACACGGGCTCCGCTGACGGCCGATCGACGGCGACCGTTGTTTCCACTTCTTGCGTTTCCGTGCGGCGCTCGCGTTCCTCGCGAATCGCCGCGAACTCCGCACGCGCGAGCCGATCGACGGCCACCGTGATTCCCACGACGTGGTAGAGCAAATCGAAATGCGCGCGGTTGAGGAACGTCGCCGCCACCACGTAGCCGTACGTCGTCACCTCGATGACCGCAGCGTAGTTTCTGATCCACGATTTTGCGTTCAGGAACCGAGCCTCCTTTTGAATCCACCGCGCGTTCTTCCAATTGAGGAAGATCATGAACAGGAAGTAGAAGAGCGCCGGTATTCCCGACTCGGCCATGAGCTGGAAGTAGGAGTTGTGCGCTACGCGCCCTCTTTCGAGTGAGTTTTCCGCATACCGCGGATAGGCGTAGACGAAGTTTCGGTAGCCCACTCCAAACCAGGGGTGCGCCTCGGTCATTCGCGTTGCCGTCGCCCACGCCTTCAGACGACCTTGAGACGAAGCGTCCTTGTGTTCCTTGATGGTCTTCAAACGCTCGATGTACTTCTGCGGCACGACGGCGAAAAAGACCGCGGCGACAACGGGCGCGGCCATCACGGCGAGATACCATCGCTTCGACTTTGCCGTGAGCGCCATGAACACCACGCACATCGCGAGAAACCCGCCGCGCGACTCCGTGAACGCAATCGTGAGCGCCGTCAGCGGCACCGCGAGGTAGAAACCGATCCGGTAGAGGCGCTTCTCCTCCGTGTGCCCGAGATACATCAGGAATGGGAGGTTCATCACCATGGCCGACGAGAAATCGTTGTTGTCGGCGAGGAGGCCGCCTGGACCTCGCAAGATCGTCTCGTGCAGCAGGGCGTTCTTCACGCCGTAGAATCCGAACGACAGAGCGACCGCCCACATCATCACCCGCAGTCGCTCCCGCGAGTTCACGAGCGACGGCGTCATGATGGCAACGAGGATGATCTTCAGGAACTCGGAGAACTTCCGGTAGCCGAGCGCCGGCACGAACGCAAAAAAAACCGAGAGGCCGATCCACAGCGCGAGCAGGATCATCAGCCAATGGCGCCGGTCCGAGATGAACTTCGGTCCTCGGTGGTTGAGGAAATAGCCGGCGATCATCGCAAGAGCGACGACTTCGGAGAGCGGCAAGGTCCCGGCGATTCCCCAGCTCAGGTCCTGTGTGCGGTTGTAGGCGAGGATCGTGAAGCAGATGAGCCCGTAGAACGGGCGCACGAACATCAGGGGAAGCGTGCCGAAGATCCAGCCGAGGATGAGGATGTCACGCATGTCGGATCCCGTTCGAGCCCGGCAGCCCTGCGAACCACCCGGGTTAAGAGCGATCGAGCCGCCCGCTCCCCGGCCGCCCAACACTCCAGGCGGCGTCTACCCCCGACGTTGGATCGGTCCAGTATACCGTATCGACGCGCCGATGGGCGCACCTTGATCGCCGTCGAACGCGCCGCGCGTCGAAGCGAAACGTCGCCTCAACCCTTCGCGCCGCGAGCGACGAAGAGTCCTGTCCCGCGGCCTCGCGCGGTTTGCGCCCGAACGACCATCGTGGTAGATTGGGCGCCGGCTTCAGGCCGACGGGGGTACTGGACGAAAGCGTGGGAATCGCGGTGGATCGTTCCAAACCGCTCGTTTCCGTCATCATTCCTTCCCGCAACCGCAGCAGAGACCTCGAACGATGCCTTCGCTCCGTGGAGCGACAGGATCATCGAGCGGTCGAGGTGGTCGTCGTCGACGATCACTCGAACGACGGCACGGCGGAGCTGGTGGCGGCCCGCTTCCCGTCCGTTCGATTCGTCGACAACTCGGTCGATCATGGGCCGCCGTACGTGCGCAACCAGGGCATCCTTCTCGCGCGCGGCGAGTACTTGCTCTTCCTCGACAGCGACTCCGAGCTGCCGCGCCCGGACACGATCAGCACGCTCGTGAAATCGATGTCACTGCGACCGACGATCGGGTGCATCGGCGGCGAGATCCCCGTCTACAACGGAGTTCAGGACCGCGCGCACGGCCGCCGTCTTCGATTTCGCGGCACGACCGCAGCCGTCGCGGCAGCGCCCGGAGTCGGAGTCGACCGCACCGGCCTCGTTCCGTGCGACTACCTGGCCACCTGCGGATGCTTCGTGCGGCGCGAGTCGGCATTGCGAATCGGCGGCTTCGATCCCCACTACGGTTTCGGGGGTGAGGACGTCGACTTCGGAATGCGCGTCCACGATTCCGGCTACGAAAACTACGTTCTCTACGAAGGCGCTGCGCTGCACCACAAGAGCCCGACGGCGCGCCATCCCGACGAGACCTATCTGTACCAGCGAACGCGCATTCGTTTCATCTGGAAGAATGGATCTGCGTGGCGAGTCGCCGGCGTGACCGCGATCGACCTCGTCGATCTCGTCACGTTCTATCCGCTCCTGCCCTTGAAGCTCGTCGCGAAGCTCCTGCTTCGGCGCCGCATCGCGCGAGAGAGCTTTACAGGTGCGATCCTTCTCTTCCGCGCGTACCTTTGGAACTTCGAACGGTTTGCCCAGACGCGAGCCGCGCGCAACACGAATTTCCTCGAGACCCCTGAAATGACGACGTTCGTTCGAACGCACAAGCCCCGCGGCGCCGCGCTTTCGAAGTCGCCGTGATCGACATCGATCGGAAGCCATGAACTCTCACGTCAAGCAAGTCTCGCGCAGCATCCTCGCGCGCCTTCCCGAAAGCGTTCAGCTCGGGATCGTGAGTGCGTATGGACGGTCGAAGGTGCGCCAGTTCGATCGTCTCGAGACTCCGACGATCCTCACGTACTTCATCACCAATCGGTGCAACGAACGCTGCGATCACTGCTTCTACTGGAAGGATCTCAACGTTCGCGTCGAAGAGCTGACGATCGACGAGATCGAAAAAATGGTCGGATCGCTCAAGCATCCGGTTTCCGTTTCCTACACCGGCGGCGAGCCCTTCATCCGCCCCGACGTCGCCGAGATCTCGCGTCTGTTCAATCGCGTGAACGGCTGCCGTGTGATCGGCATCGCCACCAATGCCACGCTCGCAGAAAAGACGATCGGCGGGTGCCGCGAGATCCTCGAGACGTGCGACCTCGACCGGCTGAACGTGCAGATCTCTCTCGACGGCCTACGCGAGACTCACGACAAGATCCGGCGCATTCCGCGCGCCTTCGATCGGACGATCGACGTGATGCGCGAGCTCCTGCCGCTCCGGGACGAGTTCCCCTGCTTTCGTCCGTCGATCAACTTCTGCATTCAGCGCGACAACGTGAAGGAGATCGAAGCGTTCGTGGCGCAGATGCGCCCGTTCGACGTCCCGATCAAGTTCGCCGTCATTCGCGGCAACTCGTACGGCACCTACGCGCTCGCGCCCGAGGTTCAGGCCGGCGTCGACCCCAAGGACATGGGCACCGCCGAGCTGTCGCCCGACGAACTCGAAGACGCAGCTCGGCGCATCGACGAGCTCGATCGCGGACCGCAGGGCGGCTTCTGGACGGACATGGAGCGGCGCAAGATCGACACGACCGTTCGCATGATCCGCACGGGTCAACGCCAGGTCCCCTGCTACAACGGCCGCACGGAGGCCGTCATCTATCCAACCGGCGATTTCTCGATGTGCGAGCTGACGAAGCCGATCGGCAACCTGCGCGACTTCGATCTCGACGTCGCGAAGATCTGGCGCTCGGACGCGGCCAACCGGATGCGCGATCCGATCAGCAAGTGCTACTGCATCCACGGATGCAGCCTCGTCACGAGCCTCGGACTGCAGCCCGAACTCCTCCTTCAGAAGATCCTCGACAAGAATCCGCTCTCCGATACGGCACTTCGCGGCGGACACTGATCGCCGATCTCGCTGTTGGTCTCGCGCGCGCCGGTCCGTACACTTCCGCCCGTGAACCGCGCCATCCGAGTGCTCGAGCTCTTGCCGACCCTCCGCGTCAACGGGCTCTCCATCGTGGTCGGCATCCTCGCGCGCGGCTTGGACCCGAATCGATTCGAGGTGGAAATAGCGTGCTTCGACGAGCTCGGGCCGCTCACGGCGGCGCTCGAACGCGATGGCTTTCGCGTCCACTTCTTTCAGCGGCGGCCGGGCAAGGACCTGAAACTCGCGTGGAAGATCGCCCGGCTCCTGCGGCGCGGACGCTTCGACTGCGTGCATGCCCACAACGCGACGGCCTTTTTCTACGGAACGATCGGCGCCATCCTCGCGCGAACGCCGCGCCGGATCTTCACCGAGCACGACCGGACGTTTCCTTCGAAGCCTGCGCTGGCCGCCGCGCACCGATTCCTTCACCGGCGCGTCGATCGGGTCGTGACCGTGGCGGCCTATCTCGAGCGAGCCCTCGTCGAGCATGAAGGCTTCGATCCGCGCCGAATCGAAGTGATCGCGAACGGGCTTCACCCGGGTCCGTTCGACGACGCTCCGCCGCGCGCCGACACGAGACGCGCGCTCGGAATCGCCGAGGACCGCGTCGTTCTGGTCTGTGTTGCTCGCCTCGACGAGGTCAAGAACCACGCCTTCCTCCTCGAGGCGTTTCGGGACGTCGCCGCGCGTCTGCCGAAGGCACTCCTCCTCCTCGTCGGTGACGGGCCGCTCCGAACGGATCTCGAGGCACGATGTCGCGCTCTCGGCCTCTGCGACGCGGTGCGATTCCTCGGGATTCGCGACGACGTGCCTGCCCTGCTCCGAGCGAGCGACGCCGTCACGCTGACGTCGCACAGCGAGGGACTCTCGATGTCGCTCATCGAGGCACTCGCCTCTCGCCTGCCGAGCATCGCGACCGCGGTCGGCGGAAACGGCGAGATCGTCGACGACGGCGTCACCGGATTCCTCGTCGCCGCGGGCGACGGCCGCACGTTCGCCGATCGCGCGACGCGCCTCCTCTCGGACGCGCCTCTCCGCGAGAAGATGGGAGAGGCCGCCCGGCGCGCGTTCGACGCGCGATTCAGCGGAGCGGCGATGGTTGCCCGCTACACGTCTCTTTTCGAACGGGCCGCCGACCGAGGCGTCACGCCGGTGTGATGATCGAGTCGAGCGCCGCGGCGAGGCGAGCCGTCAACGCCGCGCGCGTGAACGGAGTCACCGGGGGCTTCCAATCGGCGTCGTCGCGGGCGCGAAGCTCGCCGCATTTCCATCGCTCGTGGAGCTCGAGGATCGCGGCGCGAATCCCCGCGACGTCGTCGAAGCCGACCACGCGATGCGGCCGCCCGCTTTGCGCGAGAATGCGCGCGATCGCGCCCTGGGGATGCGACAAGCTCAGGATGAAGCGATCGGCGCCGACGTACTCGTAGACCTTCGCCGGAACTTGGCTTTCCGGCTCTCCGCCGGCGAGACCGAGAACGAGGAGTGCGTCTGCGCCGCGCATGAGCGACAACGCCTCGCGATGACCGACGCTCCCTTGTCCGCTCACGATTCCTTCGAGTCCCCATTCGACCGCGACCTGCTCCATGTCGAAGCGCTCCTCACGCAGGAATCCAACGAAGCGAAAGTCGAGCGCACGCGCCACGTCGGGGTCGCGATCGCGAATCTGTCCGAGTGCGGTCAAAAGGCCGCGCGGGTTGCGCTTGCCGTAGAGGACGCCCGGATGGAGAAGCCGCAGCTTTCCAGGCGCCGGCCTCGTCGGTACCAGGCCATCGAAGTCCTCGGGGTCGTATCCGTTCGTCAGCGTGAGAAACTTGTCCCGCGGCTCCGCCGGATACCGCTCTCGGAAGTTCTGCTCGAGCGCGTCCGTGTTGCAGAGGACGAGGCGCGCCTCGCGCACGACCTCCGCTTCGAGCCGCTCGTTGCGCCGCCGGAGCGACGGATACGGAATCTCGACGAACGGACTCGTCGCCCATGGATCGCGGAAGTCGGCCGCCCATGGAACCCGTAGTCGTCGCGCGATCCGCAGCGCCGCACGATGCGCGCTCCACGGCGGGCCGCTCGAGAGGATCGCGTGCGGCCGAACGTCGCGACCGGCGCGTATTCCCGCACGTGCGGCGAACGGGATCCAGCCGATCTTCGAATCCGGCGTCACGAGGAGGCGAGAGAGATAGTCGACCGCGCTTCTGGCTGGCGGCGACGATTCCGTCGCCCCGGATCGCACTCCTTTGGCGCGAGTGCGCGGAACGAGCGCCGCAAGCCGCTTCAAGACGTCGGGAGACGCCGTCCGCACGACGATCGTCGTCGCCGGAATGCGTGCGATCAACTCGGGGTCCTTCGGATCGCCTTCCGGATCGCGTACGGTCACGACCGTCGACCGCCAGCCCAGCCGCTCGAGGTGCCGCACGAACCCGAGCAACCGAAAAGTCCCCGTCACGTTCGACGGCGGGAAGTGGTAAGTGACGACGAGCAGGCGCTTCGGCTCCCCCATCACTCGGCCTTGCGCGCGAACGAGTTCAGAATGTCGCGCATCTTCTGAATTTCCTCGCGGTGGTAGAAACCGACGAGCAATAGCGCGATGGGATAGGTGCTGGCGATCAAGAACCGGACCATGAATCCGATCGCCGCCGACTCCACTTGTACCTGAAGCGCAAGCCAGAACAGCGCCCCCGCAACGGCCAACAGCTTCGCCACGCGAACGAACTCGTATCGGACTGGATAGAAGCGAAGCGACGCGGCGCCCGCGAACACAGCCTGGAACAGGAACGAAAACGTCGTTGCCCATGCGGCGCCAACGAGCCCGTAATTCCGGATCAGGACGAAGTTGAGGCCCTGGTTGAGGACCGCGGCGACGATCGTCACGTACGACGACCACTGCGGCCGCAGCGTCAGAAAGAAACCGAGCTCGAGGTAGTAGCGCCATCCGGCAAACACGTATCCGAGCGCGAGAACGGGGACGAGCGGCGCCGCATCCCAATAGTCGGGCCGGCCGGCGATCACCTTGACCAGATCGAAGATCGTCGCTGAGAGGAGCAGTGCCGCGAACACGAGCACGAACGAGAAGTAGGTGAACACCTTGCGAAATGTCTTCTCGGCACGGCCACGCTGGTGGATCTCGAAGAGCCGAACGCGCCAGATCTCCATGAACGGCTGAGTGACCGCGTACGAGACGAGGAGACCGAACTTGTAGGCGAACTGATACACGCCGACCGGCTCCGTCCCGAAGAATGCCTTGATGAAGTAACGGTCGGCAACGGTCAGCGCGAACACGGCGATCGAGCCCGGAACGAGCGCCGCGCCGTATCGCACGCAATCCACCAGGTCACGACGGTCGAACTCGAGCTTCAACTTCGGTATGGCGAAGTAGAGCCCGGATGCGGCGCGAAACGCCTCGACGAGGAGCGCGCTCAGGAGAACGCCCCACAGTCCCCACTCGAGGAACACGACGAAGAAGACGTTGAGCGCGACGCCCACGAGCAACGTGATGACGCTCGTCCCGGCGAAGTAGAGCGATCGCTTGAGGATCTTCACGAACGCCAGCGGCACCTGGGACAGCAGCTGGAAGAACAGAGTCGCGAACATGACCCGGAAGAACGACGCCAATTGTTGCGGCGTGAACCCCGTGTCGGCGCGAAGGCGCTCGGCATCGGGACCGAACACGACCGCAACGAACGCAGGCGCCGCGATCGCGCACAACACGCACGCGACGAGCCCAAACACGGTGATGAATAGGATCGACGTCGAAACGAGGCGGCGCCCCTCCTCGGTCGTCCCACGATTGAAGTAGAGGCGCGCAACCGCAGCGTCGAGTCGCGAGCCGATGACGTAGCCGACGATCTCTCCCGTGTTCACGATGAGCGCGCTCGTGCCGTACTGCGTCGTCGTGAGATACCGCGTGAGGATCGGGAGCATGATGAACGACAGGAGCGGCTTCAGCCAATTGCCGATCCCGTAAACGACGAAGTGACGAAAGAGCGTCGCCAGTTCATCGAACAGGCTGGTGGTTTGGGCCCTCTCGTCCACGCTCACCGTGTCGCGCGAAGAACGCCTCGCAGCGCCGCCGAGACCGTCGCGACCGCCGCGTCCGGCAGCTCTGCGTAGATCGGCAGCGCCAGCACCTCACGGCAGGCCCGCTCCGCGTGGGGCATGTCGCCCTCGCGTTGGCCGAGATCCCGAAAAGCCGGCTGCACGTGCAGCGGCGAGGGATAGTAGATGCCGCATCCGATCCCGGCCTCGATGAGCCGATCCCGAACCGCGCGATTGTCGGACACGCGCACGACGAAGAGGTGATAGATGTGCTCGAGCCCCGGGACTTCCACGGGCAACTGGGCGCGACTCTCGTCACTCAGCGCGGCTCGATACGATCCCGCAAGGCGCCGCCTCCCGGCATTCCAGGCGTCGATCCGCCGCAGCTTCACGCGGAGAACCGCGGCCTGCAGCTCGTCGAGCCGGCTGTTCGTGCCGACGACGTCGTGCACGTAGCGCTCGCGCGACCCATGCTCGCGCAGGACGCGGACGCGCGACGCAAACGCATCGTCATCGGTCGTGACGAGCCCGCCGTCCCCCGCGCCGCCGAGGTTCTTCGTCGGATAGAAAGAGAAGCAGGCCGCCGTGCCGAGCGTCCCCGCTTTTCGCCCTCGGTGCGCGGCTCCGAACGCCTGCGCCGCGTCCTCGATGAGGGCGATTTTACGATCGCGCGCGATCGAGCCGAGCGCGTCCATGTCCGCGGGCAATCCATAGAGGTGCACGGGAATGAGCGCCTTCGTCTTCGGCGTGAGCGTTCGCCGCACGGACTCGGGATCGAGATTGAACGTGCGCGGATCGATGTCCGCGAAAACGGGAATCGCACCCACGTTCCGGACGGATAGAGCGGTCGCGCCAAACGTGAACGGGGGCACGATCACCTCGTCCCCCGCTCCGACTCCGGCTGCGCGCAATGCGAGCACGAGCGCGTCGGTTCCCGAGGCAACACCAATGGCGTGCCGGCAACCGAGGTACGTCGCGGCTTCCGCCTCGAATGCGCGAACCTCGGGGCCGAGCACGAACGTCTGGCGCTCGAAGACCCCGCGCACCGCGGCTTCCACTTCCTCGCGAATCGTCGCGAACTGCGCGACGAGATCGATGAACGGAACGCGAAGCGGTGCGGATGCGGTTGAAGATCGCGAGGCTTGTGAGCTCGTCACGTCGTCCCTCCGAGTCGGTCGTGGCCGTCCGATGCCGGGCTTTTATCGGCATCGCGACGAGCAAAGGCTCAGCGCTTCCCGGGCGCGCGGGGGGATCGCCCGGCGCGCTCGCGGCGGATCATGCCGAGTTCGCGGCGGCCGCGAGGAGAACCGCCTCGAGTCGCGCCATGGAAAGCGGCCAATTATATCGGGCGACCAGCGCCTGTCGAGCGAGGCGGGACGCGGCGACGCGCTCGGCCTCGTCACGGAGCAAGCGCACGACGGCCGCCGCAAACGCCGCCGGCTCCGACTCGACCGAGATCGCCGCGCGAACTTCGGGCTCGAGGCCCCGCGCCGCTTCGGGCGTCGCCACCACCGGCAGACCCGAAGCGATCGCCTCCAGGATCTTGTTCTGAACGCCTTGCGCAACGCGCAACGGCGCGACGGCGACGGCGGCGCGACGCAAGTGCGGCCGGACGTCCGGGACCGTGCCGGTCACCATCACGCCGCTCATCCTCGCGAGCGCGCGAACGGCGCGAAGCGGGTTTCGTCCCACGATCGTAAACGTCGCTTGCGGGACGAGCCGGCGTACGGCGGGCCAGATCGCGTCGTGGAACCAGCACGCGGCATCCGCGTTCGCGGCGTAGTCCATGGCACCGGTGAACACGATCTCCGGCTGGCGATCGGACGGCTCCGAGTACGCAAAGCGTTCGGTGTCGATGCCGTTTCGGATGACTTCGATCTTCGCGCGCACGCGAGTGCCCGCAAGCAGTTCTTTCGCCGCCGCTGATTCCGCGTCCGTGCAGACGACGATCGTCGCGAACGCTTCGGCGCACTCGCGCTCGAACGCCGCCAATCGCCTCGACTCGAGCCGATAGAGCGCCCCCATCGGTCCGCGACGCCGCTCGCCGAGCTGACGCCACTTCGCCGAGTCCACGTCGACGAGATCGAGCACGGCCGGCAGGCACGGAGGAAGTCCCACGTACGGGACCATCGACGAAGAGAAAACGAGAGCGGCGTCGAACGCGCGGGACGCGATTCGCTCGGAGACCACACGCGCGAGCTTGGCGTCGTGGAAGTGCGCGAGCGAAAGCGGCTGACGCGACACGAGCGCGCGAAGCGTTCGAGCGCGCGCCGCGAGCGGCCCGATCTCGGAGACGATGACCTCGCGAACGATGCCGCGGAGCGATGCGACGTGCGGGCGATCCGCGGGGTCGTCGATGAGGGTCGCGACGGTCACCTCGTGCCGCGACGCGAGGTGCGCGACCTCGTGATACGAGCGGATCTTGTCCCCCTTGTCCGGCGGGAACGGAATGCGGTGCGCGAGGTAGAGAAGCCTCATCCGCCGGCTCTCGTCGGTAATCGGCGGCGCCCCGCTCACCGCAGCCGGTCGCGCAGCGACGACAAGTGGTCGCGCACGAAGTCCGGCAAGTAGTCCGGGAACTCGACGTACACGATCGCGAAGGCGAGGCTCGAGAGGAGGACGACGAGGATCAGCATGGCCGCCATCGCGCGTCGGCGGCGCGCGCGAGCGACGTCCATTTCGCTTCGAATGACGTTGATGGCGCCCATGACGGGGATCTTGAGCGCGTTCTTCGCTTCCTCGACGCTGCCGAACGTTTGGCGCGAGATCTCGAGCAAGAGCGCGAGCGCGAGTCCGGCGCCGGCGCCGAGCCCGAGCCCGATCGCGGCGAAGAGGACCTTGTTGGGGAACACGGGAGCCCGCGGCAGGCGCGCCGCCTCGAGCGTCTCGTACAGGCCGGCGGACGCTTCCTTCGCCGCTTCCCACGCGATCTCGCCCTTGTCCTGTTCCTGCTTGAGGACGCCGAGCTGTCCGGACAGCCGATCACGGTTCATTCGGAGTTCGTCGCGCTGCTTCGTCAGCCCGGGGAGTGACGCCTGGAGCGAGAGATCGGCGAGGTAGTCCTTCTCCATCTCGCCCCGCTTCGTCTCCTTGAGCTGCAGCTTGTCCTTCGAGTCGGCGAGGTCCCTCGTCAGCTCGGCGTACTTCGGATTCTCGAGCAGGTTGTGGTCGCCCGGCAGGCGATCCGGAATCGCGGCAAAGTCCTTCTTGAGCTTCTCGTACTCCTCTTTCTTCTTCTTCAGCGGCGGGTAGAGATCCGAGTAGCTCTTGTCCAGGTCTTCGATCTCCTGCTTCAACTTCGAGAGCCTGTCGAATGCTTCCTGCTTCTGAGGATTGACGCGGTCACTCTTCTGTTCGACGAACTTGGGTTCCGTTTCGAGCGACTGCTGAGCGTCGGCGATGTGCTGGCGCATCGCCTGGAGCTCGAGGTCCGCGGTCTTCAGCGCCTTCTGACTCGTGGTGATTCGAGCGCGCACGTCGACGAGGTTCGTGTTCAGCTCGGGCTTGTTCTTCTCGAAGTCGAGCATCCGATCGCTCGACGTCTTCAGCTCGGCCTCGGTCTCGCGGATCTGCAGGCTCAGGCGATCGAGGTAGTTTTTGAACTGGTCTTTGAACTTGTTCTGGTTCCACTTCGTGTACTCGTCGCGCACGGCGTTCACGAACTTGTAGGCGACGACGGGGTCCTTGTGCTGGAACGTCAACTCGATCTGCTGGTCGCCGACCTTCGCCGGCGTCAACGTGACTTCGAGCTCGTCGCGGAATTTTCCGACCAGCTCGTCCTTCGATGATTCGCTCACCACGTCGGCATCGAGCCCGAGGTCTTTCATCACCGCGGAAACGTTCGAGTAGGATTTGATGTCTTCCTGGATCGTGCCGAGTCGACTCTCGAACGGCACGTTGGCGAGCGCTGGACCGTAGATCTCGGTCAAGAAGCGTCGGTCCTTCAACAGGAAGAGCGTCTTCGTCTGATACCGCGGCGGCAGCAGGAATGCAGTCGCCACCGCGGCCAAGAGGAAAACGAGCGCCGGCACGACGATCAAGAGCTTGCGGCTCGTGAAGATCCGCAAGTAGTCGTTGATCGTCAGCTCGCGCGCACGCGTTTCCATCAGTAGATCGCCCCGCCTCTCCCGCCCCGCTGCACTTGTCCATCTGCAATGCGTTGCGAGATCTGGTCGATCGCCTCCAGGCGCGCCGGAACGAGCGCGGCTTGGATGATGCCGCCGACCGCTCCCACGACGATCGTGAGCGGCGACAAGGCTTCCTTGAGGATGAGCCCCGCGCGGCCGATGTTCGTCGGCGGGATGTAGATGATGTCGTCTTCCTTCAACTGCACGTTCGTCCGCGTCAACCCGTGCTCCCGAATCTCGTCGAGATCCACCGTGATGCATTCGGGATGCTCGGGATCCCCACGATAGATTCGGATGTCATCGGTGTCCGCAAGCGGCTGATGCGACACTCCGCTGAGCACGTCGAGGATCGTCGTGTCGCCGCGCAGAACGACGTTGCCGACGCGGCCCGTGTAGCTCACGATGAAGACTCGCTTGCTGGCGCGAAACGGAATCGCGACCACGAGATCGTCCTTGGCGTTCTTGAGGCCGTGCTCCTCCAGTAGAGGAACCATCCGATCCTTGATCTCGGCCGCCGTGAGCCCGGCCACCTCGATCTCCCCGATCATCGGGACCGTGATCTTCCCGTCGGGCTTGATCTCCTGGACTCCCTGGAGGTCCGGGTACTGAATCGACTGCATGCCGACCCGATCGCCGATTCCGGCGTAGTACCCTTTCGTCTGATCGCCGGTATAGCGCCGCCCGAAGCCCTCTTGGACCCAGGAGCGCTGAGCTTCACGGGTGGGAACGCCATAGCAGCCAGCGCCAGCCAGCGATGCAAACGCAAGCAAGCACGGCAACGCGACCCGAAGGCCGATGCAGCGACCCTCGCGGCCCCCACGAGCCCGCGCGAATTCGAGAATCAACGTCGTCGCTCCCTGTGTGCCCGGTCGCCAGTTGAACGAGGCATTATATGTGTCCCTCGAGGGTCGTCAACGTTACCGGTTCGCAGCCTCTTCTCTGTCCATCCGAATCGGCCACCGGCCGAGAATCGCCCCCTGTACCTTATCGGCACTCGGCACCTTGGACTGGAATGGCGTGGGATCGGTCGTCGGTCCACCCGGTCGCATCATCCGAAACCGTGCGAACCACGATCCTTTCGATTGCGAGGGTTCAGCGGGTCGACCCGAAAGTGATCCGCACGGATGGAACGGCGCGCAAGGGCCGACGGCCCGAGCCCTACACTTCATGAGTTGCGTGGCGAACGTCGTTCTGTTAACGTCCCGCCGTTCTCATTTCGAAGTCCACTCGGCACCGGTTGGCTGTCCAGCGGGAGGGAATGCGCGCGTGGAAGATCGGCGGGGCATGCCGCTCGCCGTTCCCGGCGCCCATGGCCTCGACTCTCCATTGCCCGTCGAATCGCTCTACGACGTGCTCACCCACGCCGCGTCCCTCGAAGACGTCGCCGACCTCGCACTCGCACGCGTCGTGAACGAATTCGGAGTGGCGCGCGCCGAGCTGTGGCTCGTCGTCCCCGGGACTCAAACGCGATGTCTCGTGGGCGCGGCTGGAACGATCGAGGACGGGCTCCCGCGAGGGGCGGTCGTGCCGAACTCCGACGACCTCATCGGGCAGGCAATTTCATCCGGGCGGCCGATGGAGCGAGCGTCCGCCGGCACGCGCTCCCAACCGATCCGCGCCCTTCCGCTCCGTAGCGGCGCGGACGTCGTCGGCGCGATCGTCCTGGCTCCGCCCGCCGGTCAGGCGATCTCGGCGGCCCGAGGCGAGGCGATCGCGGCCGCGATGGGCCGCCTCGCCGCCGTCGCCCGCGCGCACGACGAGCGCGTGCGCGATCGCCTCTTTCGCTACGAGCGGCTGTCGCTCGTCGGTCAGCTCGCGGCGTCCGCGGCGCACGAGGTCAACAACATCCTCCTGAGCGTGAGCCTTCGCGCGCGCCGGATCGCCGAGCGCACCCCGAACGAGGTTCCAGAGGACGTGCGCGAGGCCGCGCGCGTCATAGAGGAAGAGACCGCGAAGATCGGCCGGATCTTGCACGGCCTCCTGCAGCCGGCACGCGCCAAACGCGAGCCCAGAGCCGCCGTGTCGTTGTCGGACGTCTTGCATCGCACGCTCGATCTCGTTTCGCCGCTCTTCTCGAAGAGCCGTCGCATCCGAACCGAGAGCCACTGCGAGCCCGATCTGCCGCTCGTGATCGCCGAGGCGAGCGAGCTGGAACAAGTGTTCACGAACCTCATGTTGAACGCCGCGCAAGCGATGCCCTCGGGCGGCGGCATTCGCATCTTCACCCGGCTCGAGGGAAGCTGGGTCGTCGCGGGTGTCGCCGATACCGGGCCCGGCATCCCCAAGGAAACACTCGACCACGTTTTCGAGCCCTTCTTCACCACTCGCGCCGCGCAAGGAGGGACCGGACTCGGGCTCACGGTCGTCAAGGAAATCGTGAAGAGCCACGGCGGCGAGATCGAGGTCGAGTCCACCGAAGGCGTCGGGACCGAATTCCGCATTCGACTTCCCCGCGCGCCTCAGCCCGAAGCCCGTCAAGATCCCGCGGATCGAGGCCGATAAATAAGGGTCGTCGAAACACGAGGGGGTCGAGACGGGCGAACGCTCTCCCGCCCTCCTCCGCTCCATCCAGTCGCCAACGGCGCATCGAATGCCACGATCGGTTTCCGAAGTCCCCCGCACGAGCGGAATCGCGGAATGCACTCCGTGCCCACACGGCGTCGCCCATCTCGAGCTTCGCGACGAGGGTCTCGCCTGCGTGGCCTGCGGGCGTCGCGCGACGGTCGGGTCCGGCGTCATCGACCTCGCGACGCGCGACTTCTACTGGAACCAGATCCCGCGTGACGCGATGGAGTCGCTCGTGGCGAATGCTGCGGCGCTCGGTTGGCGCGCGGCGCTCGAGCACGACTTGCTTCCGCGCGCCGGGCGATACGTCACGGACTATGCGATCGACGAGCGACGTGCGGACTTCGCGTGCCTCCTCCCCTACCCCTCCCGCAGCATTCCGCCGGCGTCGGTCCTCGATCTCGGTTGCGGCTGGGGTGCGGTCACGACCGGACTCGCGCGCGTCTGGGACGAGGTCGTCTCGGCCGATTCGACTCTCGAAACGCTCTGCTTCGTCGCCGAGCGATTGGAGCAGGAACGGCTGCGCGGAGTCACGCTCGTTCGCATCGACCCGCTAGGCTCAGGACGTCTCCCGTTCTCCGACGCTCGATTCGATGCTGTCGTCTTGAACGGAGTGCTCGAGTGGGTCGGTCAGTCGCGCACCGATCGTTCTGTCGGCGAGATCCAAGAATCGGTCCTGCGCGAGGCGCGACGGTGCCTGCGCCCGGGTGGCGCGCTCTACCTCGGAATCGAGAATCGCTTCGGGCTCGAGTCGCTGCTCGGCGCGCGCGACCACAACGGGCTTCGCTTCACCTCCGTCCTCCCGCGCGCGATCGCGAGGCTCGTCAACCGCGCGACAAAACGAGGGGACTACCGAACGTACACGTACTCGTTGCGCGGCTATCGCCGACTCCTGCGGCGCGCTGGATTCGACGAGATCTCGCTATTCCTCCCGAAGCCGTCCTATCGCCAGCCGGACTACATCCTGCCGGCGAATCGCGACGCGATCGCTTACTACTTCGGCCGCGTGAGCGCGCTCGCGGGCGCTCGTCGGTTCGCGGCGAAGCTCGTGGCCGGGTGCGGCCTCTATCCCTGGGTTGCGGACAGCTTCGCGTGGATCGCCCGGGTGCCGGCATGAATCCCGCGCCCCTCGCCATCGTCCGCGGACTCGGCCGCGCCTATCCGTTCTTGAAGATGCCGACGCGACACGGCGTAACGGGACGCTGGGTCTTCCTCGTGTTTCGGCACGGTGAGCGCGACCCGTCTTGGGTCGTGAAGGGAACGCGCGATCCACGCGGCATCGCGGCGCTCCGCGCGGAACGCGACGCGCTCCGGCGGCTCGCCACCGCGATCGAGCACTCGACGCTCGCGTCGCAGGTACCGCGACTCCTCGGGTGGGACGAGACCGAGTCCGAAGCGTGCCTCGTGGAGACGTTTCTCGCAGGCATTCCGCTCGCAGGGAGATTCGCATCTACAAACGAGAGCGGCCTCGCCGACGCGCTCGATTGGCTCGCTCGGTTTCACGAGGCTGCGCGCTTGCGAATCGCGCCCATCTCCCGCGACGCGGTCGAGTCCGCATTGACCGCATGCGAGTCCCTGATTCCCGACGACGCAACCCGACAGTGCGTCGAGCGCGAGATTCGTTCGCTCCAAGGTCGCCCAGCGCCGCACGGATTCGTTCACGGCGATTTCAATCCGCACAACGTGCTGCGTGAAGGCAATGCGCTGTCCGTCATCGACTGGGAAGATTCGCACGTCGACGGCCTCGTTTCGGACGACGTCTTCGACTTCACCGCGGTCGCCGAGTTCATCGGTCGTCCCGTCGCACGAGAGGTCGCTTCGGCGACGCTTCGCCGGCTCGGCGTGCCCGAAGAGATCGAACGCGCGCTTCGTCTCCAGTTCCTCGTGCGCGCACTGGGGCGCGAGGCGGCGCGCGATTCCAGCGCGGCGACGAGCGAGACCAGCGAATATCGGGAGCGCTGGGTGCGCGTCGTCCGTCGCGAGATCGAAGTCGAGGGTCGGAGGATTCAGGTTGGATAACGCGGCTCCGCGGCTCTCGGTCGTGATCGTGACGTGGAACGTCGCGCGGCCACTGCGCGCGTGCCTTCTCGCGCTTCGCCGAGGATCGTTGCGCGCGCCCGACCTTCAGGTGATCGTCGTCGACAACGCCTCGGACGACGACACGTGCGCGATCGTCGAGCGCGAGTTCCCGGAGGTCGAGCTGCTTCGGTTGCCGAACGCCTGCGGCTACAGCGCCGCGAACAACGCGGGCGCGGACCTCGCTCGCGGCCGTTGGATCGCGCTCCTCAATCCCGACACGGAGCCCGCTCCATTTGCGCTCGAGCGACTGGTCGAGTTCCTCGATGCTCATCCGGGGTACGGCGCGGCCGGTCCGATGCTCCGCTTGCCCACGGGCAGCGTGCAGCTCGAAGGCGGTCGCCGCTTTCCCACGCTTCGCGACGAGGTCCTTTCGGCGATTCGCTTCGGACGCTTCGATCCCCTCCGGCAATCGGCGAAGAGCTACCTCATGCCGGACTGGGACCACCGCTCGTCTCGTGACGTGGACGTGATCCTCGGCGCCTGCATCGTCATGCGACGGGACCTCTACCAATCGCTCGGGGGACTCGACGAGGGCTACTCGCTGTGCGGCGAGGACGTGGATCTTTGCCGGCGCGTGCGCGAGGCCGGGCTCGCGATCCGATACGTCGCCGAAGCCGAGGTCCTGCACCTGGTCGGCGCGAGCTCGCGACGCGCGGTCGTTCGCAGCCAGGTCCAGAGCGCACGCAGCATCGCCCGCTACTACGCGACGTGGGGCGGCAATGCCGCCCGCGTCGGCTATGCCCTCATTGCGCGCGGCCTCCTGTTTCCGAAGCTCGTCCTCCTCTCGCTGTATCGCTTCGGATTCCGAGAGGCGGTCCCCGGCGAGAGCTTGCGCTCGAATCTGCGCACCTGCCTCGAGCTGCTCCGCCCGCTTCCCGGTCCCGCGAGACGATAGCCGACGTGGTCGACGCGATGGACGCCGTCGCCGCTGAACCACGCCCGATCGCGCGACCGGAGTCCCCCGGACCCGCCCGCGACGTCGTCTACCTGTGTCGATTCGCGGGCCTCGCACGCGGCGGAGCCGAACGCCAGGCCCTCCTGCTCGCTCGACGTCTCCGCGAATGCGGCGTCCGAATCGAAGTCGTCGCCGAGGACGCGCGTGAGCAAAACGGCGAGCCGCTCGGATCCGAGTGTCGCGTCCTCCTTCGCACGCCGCGCGCTCGCCACGCCTCCACGATGGAATTCTGGAGACGCGTCGCGACGAGGTTGTGGCGAAGGCGGCACGAAGTCGGGGTGTTGCACCTCGTCGGCATCGACTCCGAGAAAGTGGCGTTCGTTCCGTTCGCGAAGCGGCTCGGCATGCGAACCGTCGTGAAGATCATGCTCACCGGCGACGGCGGCGACTTCGAGAATCTCGGCCGCGGCCTCGAGCGAAGAATGAAGCTGGCGACGCTTCGCCGAGTGGATCGCTTCGTCGCCGTGAGCCGGCGCATCGAGCGCGACCTCGTCTCCGTCGGGATTTCGCCCGAGCGCATCGTCTACGTGCCGAATGGCGTCGACGTGAATCGCGACTTCCCGCACCGCGAACCGGCGCGGCTCGCGTTGAGGGAGATCGTTCCCCTGCGCGCCGGCGAGACGATGGTCCTTTCCGCGGGACGGCTCGTGCCGCAAAAGGCCTTCGTCGAGCTGATCCGGGCGTTCGCCCCGATCGCCGCGAGCCGGTCCCACGTGCGGCTCGTCGTGCTCGGCGACGGACCGGAGCGATCCGCGATCCTCGCCGAAGCGGCGAAGCTCGGCATCGGCGATCGCGTCGCGCTCCCCGGTCACGTCGCGGATCCATCGACGTTCCTCGCCGCAGCGGACCTGTTCGTGCTCGGCTCTCGAAGCGAGGGGCTCTCCAACGCGCTCCTCGAGGCGATGGCTGCGCGCCTGCCCGTGGTCGCCACGCGAACCAGCGGCACCGAGGACGCCGTCCGCGATTCCATCGACGGTCTCCTCGTCGAGCCCGGGGACGGCGAAGCGCTCGGCGCCGCGCTCTCGCGATTGATCGACTCGCCCGATCGGCGCACGGCGATGGGCAACGCCGCACGCGAGCGGGTCCGCCAGTCGTTCTCGATCGAGGCGACCGTCGAGGCGCACCGGCGGCTCTATGCCGAGCTGACGAATCTTGGAGATTCAAACGCCGCACGGCGAGTCGAGGGCACACGGCCCATTCGGGCGTAGCCGCTCCCACGCTCGATCGCCGCGCACGAAGAGCACCCTCGCACGGACCGAACCAAGGTTCGAACGGCTTCGCGCGAGAAACGCGTCGCGGGGACTCGCCGTCCGGCGATTCCATTTCCCAAGATCTTCCGGTCGAAGAATCTCGTCCTGGACGGGGAGCGCCTGTTCGGCGAAGGGCGTTTCTCTTGGAAGATCCCACGCCGCACGGCGAGTCGAGGGCACACGGCCCAATCGCGCGTAGCCGCTCCCACGCTCGATCGCCGCGCACGAGAAGCACCCTCGCACGGACCGAACCAAGGTTCGAACGGCTTCGCGCGAGAAACGCGTCGCGGGGACTCGCCGTCCGGCTCTTCTATTTCTCCAAGTCCGCCAGCCGACGACTCAGTGCGGGAGAAGAGCGGGCAGGGACGCCGACGAGACGAGCGACGGACTCGGGTCGCTGAGAGTGGTGGCCGGTCGTGCCAGCGGCGGTGGCGATGGGGGCAGGATGACAAGCACGGTCGCGAAGAAGGCCATGACCAGCGCGCCCAGGACGAACGACGCCACGAGCGCGCGGCGCTTCCTCGGATCCAGTGCTCGGAGCAAGGCGAGGTTCATGCTCCTCTACATCGGCCGGCCGCGGTTCCGCCTTGAGACGATTCGGGAGCGTGCGAGTCGTCCACTGGTCCCTCCTCACGCGCGGCGGTCGGCGATCGGGCCGCGCAGGACGATCGCGAGTCCGCGCCGCGCGTCGTCGCGCAACGACGAGACCATCGCCGGCCATTCGCGAGGTGGCGCGAAGAGAACGAGAAGCGTCCCCGCCGCGAGCGCGTAGGACACGCTCGCCGCGACGGCACTCCCGCTGGCGCCAAACGGTGCGGCGAGGAGCAGGTTCAGCGCGACATCGAGCGCCGTCGCCCCACCGACGACCAGCGCGACGCGAAGCGCCTGATCGCGCGCGGCAAAGTGCACCCACAGGAGCTTCACCACCGAAAAGAGGATCGTGCCCGGAAGGAGCCAGTAGAACGGGGTCACTGCGGGTCGAAACGCTTCGCCGTACGCCCACACGATCGCGAACGGCCCCACCAGGGCCGCGACCACTCCGACCAAGAGCGACAGGCCGAACGTGCACCCGAGGAGCCGCGTGGTCGACTTGCGGATCCCGTCGCCCGACAGCGCGGCGAGGCGCGGGAACGCCACGGCCGCAATCGCACTCCCGAGCATCCAGACGATCTCGCTCGGCGCGACGGCGGTCGCGTAGATCCCCGCCTCGTAGTTTCCCGCGATGCCCTGGAGCAGCAGCGCATCGAGCCGGTAGTTCAAGAAGAACACGACGCTTCCCACGTGGGCGCGCGCGCCGTAGCGCACGAGCGAGCCCACGAGCGCGCGATCCACGGTCAGGCGCACGAGCCCGGACCGGCGAAGCGCGACGAGTCCGAACGAGACGGAGACGAAGTAGGACGCCGCCGTCGAAGCGATCGCCGTCGTGACGTCGAGCCGCGCGCCGAGCGCGAGAACGGCGAGAACGGCGACGTTCGTACCGGATTGCACGAGGTAGACGGCATTCCACGCCGCGATTCGTCCATCGCCGCGAAGCGCATTCGCGACGAGATCGTGAAGGAGGAACGCGGGCGCGATCGCCCCGAGCGCGAGGAGCGCGACCCCGTCACAGCTCGTCGTCGACGGCAGAAGATGGAGCGCCGTCGCGCCGCCAAAGACGGCGAGGGACAACGCGCCCAGCGCGCCAGCCGCGGCCAGCCCGGTCCCCACGATGGCGCCGATGCGCGCCGGCTCCCGCGCGACGAAGTACGTCGTGGCGGTTCCGAGCCCGAGGCACCCCAGCGTGCCGAAGAGAACGGGCGTGAGCAGGGCCGCCGCGATCGCGCCGCGGCTCTCGGGCCCGAGCGTCCGGCCGATGACGACCGTCGCCGCGAACGTGAGCACGGCGATCGCGGCCTGCGAGCCGAGCGTGAGCAGGCTTCCGCGCACGGGGTTCATCGGAGGATGGATCGCGTCAAGACGACCGCAAACGCGACGACGACCGGCGAGATCATGGCTGCCAACCAGAGCAGGCTCGAGAAGAATCGAAGACGATTGAGGAAGTAGGCCTTCTCGACGGCTCGCTCCAGCGCGGGCATCGAGTCGCTGCTCGGGTGTGCGCACGATTCGTCGACCTCGATCCAATCGTAGACGTCGGGAGTCGACCGGTCGCGATGGTCGATGCGTGGACCGTCGACGGCGACGACGACCGAGCGTCGCATGACGCCCGGTGCGTTCCGTAGACGAACCATGAGATCGTCGATTCCAGCGCGCACGTCGGAGACGACGACGTCGTAGTGGGAGTCGCGAATCGTCCCCGCCGCCTCGAGCGCGCTGCGAACGGGCGTGACCTGGTGACCCATGCGCACGAGGAGATCGCGAACCGGCGCCAGCGGCCCGTCCTCGGGTCCGACGGCGAGGACGCGCGCCGGCCCGCGCGACCAGACGTCGGCGGCGGTGCGAATGCGCGTGAACCGGGTGACCACGGCGATGCCGACCGCGCTCAGATAAACGACGATCCCGAGCAGCCCGCGATCCGACGTGAGCGCGATGATCAGCGCCAGGATGGCGAGAAGCGTGCACACTCCGTAGAGGCACACGACGGCCTGCCGATGCGTGAGGCCGAGGCGCAGCATCTGGTGATGGATGTGGTCGCGGTCCGGCAGGAACGCCGCGCCGAGGCGCCGAATGAAGCCGCCGGGCGACGGGCTCTCGGGAATTCGGCGGTCGATCATTGCACGTGCGCTTCGCCGGACGAACGCCGCCGCCGTGTCCAGGATCGGCAGGCCGAGGATCAGGATCGGAATCGCGAGCGCGATCACGGTCGGGCTCTTCTGGCATCCGCGGATGGAGAGCGTCGCGAGCAGGAACCCGAGGAAGAGACTGCCGCTGTCGCCGAGGAAGATCGTCGCGGGGTTGAAGTTGAACCGAAGGAAGCCGAGCGACGCGCCGGCGAGCACCGCGTACGCGATCGCGACGTCGGCGTTGCCGAGCACGTACGAGACGACGAACGAAGTCGCGGCCGAGATGAACGTCACGCCGGCCGCGAGGCCGTCCATGCCGTCGATGAGGTTGAGCGCGTTCACGATGCCCACGATCCACAGCATGGTGAGTGGCACGGAAAAGAGCCCTAGATGGAAGGGAGCGCCGAACGGGTTCGTGATCGCCGTGATGCGATAGCCGAAAGCCACCATCATTCCTGCGACCGCGAACTGCACCAGGAACTTCCATCGCCACGACACGCCCACGATGTCGTCGGCGATCCCGAGCAGCAGGATCGCCGTGCCGCCCAGCATCAGCTTCGCGTAGTCCTCGACGCTGAACGCCAGCGTCGGATCGATCCACTTTCGATAGTCGAATGCCAGCGCCATTGCGAGCGCGAACGAAAGGAAGACCGCAACGCCGCCGAATCGCGGAATCGGTCCCCGATGGATCTTCCGCTCGTTCGGCTCGTCGACGATTTCGCTCGAGCGCGCGAATCCGCGGATCACGAACGTCGTGAGCGCGGACGCACCGAGGGCGAGTGCGGCGAACAGTAGGTGGATCAGCATGCCTCGGCCTCCCGCAACCCCGAAGCGATCGTCTCGGCGTAAAGCGATTCGAACTCCAGGGCGATGCGATCCCACGAGTATCGAGCGAGGACCGACTCCCTAAGCCCGACGCGCGCGACTTCGACGATCTCTCCTCGATCGACGAGGTCCTGCAATCGCGCTCGGAGATCGTCGACGTCGCCGCAGCGGAACGTGAATCCGCGGCCGCCGAGCGCCTCGCGGTTCTCGGGAATGTCGCTCGCCAACGGGCACGCGCCGAAGGACATCGCCTCGAGCAGCGCGATCGGCATGCCCTCGATCGACGACGGCAACACGAAGAGGTACGCGTGGCTCATCAGCGCCTCGAGTGGCGCGCCGGCAACGTAACCGACGAATCGGATGCGCCCGTCGCCCGCCGCGCGTCGATCGAGTTCGCGCCGATAGTGCGCGTCGCCCGCGGCGTCACCGGCGATGACCAACGGCAAGTTCGTGCGCACGCCGCGCCAGGCGTCGATGAGCACGTGCACACCCTTGTCCGCGACGAGTCGCGCCGCGAACAGCACGAAGCGGCCCGGTTCGAGGCCGAACGGGAGGTCGCCGGCCGCGCGCGGCGCGGCGCCCGTCACGCCGGTCGGAATCCAGCGCACGGGGCGACCGAAGCGCTCTTCATAGCTCTCGCAGAGGCCGCGCGACACGGCGGTCGCAGCGTGCGGCCAGCGGACCGCGGCACCATCGGCGAGGCGAAAGAAACCACGCGCGAGCGGTCCCCAACGCGGTCGCCTCCACTCGAGGCCGTGAATCTGGACGACGGTGCGGATTCCGGCGAGTCGCGCGAGGCCGCAGAAAAGCGACGGCCCGACCGCGTGATAATGGGCGACGTCGGGTCTGCGCGACGGTCGCAGGCAATCGAACGTTCCCAGGCACACCAGCGATAACTTCCTGAGGGAGCGGAGCGGCACGCTCGGGAGCGCGACCAGCCGCATCCCGCGATGTTCACCGCTCGTCGTTCCGGATTCGCGCCCGCAATACACGACGACCTCGTGACCGCGAGCGGCGAGGCGCGCGCCGATTTCCTCGGTGAGCTTCTCGATGCCGCCGATCGCGGGCAAGCCCTTCACGGCGAGGAAACTGATGCGCATCGTGACTACGCGATCACGCGTCTGCCGAGGTGGGAACGCATCTTGTGTGTGACGACCCAAAGCGCCGGCCGCAGCGGTCGTCTCTTCATCGTCGGCGCCGCGGTGCAAACCATCCAGCACGCGATCGGGCAGTCCCGCGCGTAGGCCGCTTCGGCTTCGCGCGTGGCCGACGCCCATAGCTCGTCGAAGGTCTTTTCGCGGAGGCTTCCGATGGGCCGGTTGAGGATGTTGCAGGGATAGAGCATTCCTTGCGGATCCAGGAAGAAGAAGTCGTGCGCGGCCGTGCATGTCATCGCACGCGGCTCGCCGACCGCATGGTCGAACAGCCCGCTTTCGAAATAGGCGCGGAACCAGCGCTTCGGTTGCCACGACCGAAGCTCCTCGCTTGCGACGTAGTCCATCTCGTCCGCGAGACGACCGCGATTCGACGCGGGCATCGCTGCAGGCGGCGTCGTCGCGGCGGGCCCGTTCTTGAAGTAGATCTCGGACGAGTGAACGTAGGACATCGTGTATTGGACGCCGAGCGACTTCGACAGCTCGTAGACGCGACGCGTCTCGGCGACGTTCCTTTCCTGCGCGGTGAAGGCGATTCCGAGATCTCGGACGCCGATCTGCTTGAGGACGCGCACGGACTCGAGGCAATCCTCGAACACGCCCTTCTTCCCGCGAATCTCGTCGTGCGTGTCGGCGAGGCCGTCGAAGGAAACGCGGACACCGATGTCCGGCTTGAACTCGAGAATCTCGGAAACGGTCTTGCCGACGACTTTTGGCAGGAAGCCGTTCGACGAGATGACGATGCGCGGACGATCGCACGCCTCGTCGATCACGCGCACGATCGACGCGAGGTCCTTGCGCGTGAACGGCTCGCCGCCGGTGACGTTGACCGTTCGCAGCGATCGCGGGAGCTTGCGATAGAACTCCGGCCCGACCTCGTTCGTCGGCCGTTCCTTCCAGATGTTGCACATCGTGCAGCGTGCGTTGCACCAGTAGGTCACTGCGACGATCGCGTCATGCGGGCCAGTCACTCGGCACCTCTAAGAAATCCCAGCGTCAGCCCTTCTTGTCGTCGCGCTCAGCGTTCCAGCTTGAGACACGATTGTGCGGTCGAGCGTTCCCGTTCTCCGCGACCGGGACGGACTCGAACGCGTGCTGCAACTGCTGCCGTGCAGGCAGCGGCAGCAAGTGGCTTGCGCGTGTCGCCGGCGGCGGCGCCGAATCGAGCGCGCGCTCACGTGCAGCGAACGCAAGCCCGATCTGAGCCCACAGGAGCGGCGTAACGGTCATCCCCGTGAATTCATCACCGGCAAGGTTGAAGACGAGGTGCGCCGCGAGCGTGGCGAGCGCGGCCGCACAGAGCGCGCGGTCGAGGGAGACGCTGCAGCTTCGCGCGCACTCGACGAGCCGCCGAACGAGCCAGGCCGCGAGCAGAAGGAACAAGAGAAGTCCCACTCCCCCCGCCTCCACGAAGAGGCGAAGGTACAAGTTGTGGGTCGAGCTGACGTGCGGCATGTAGCTCGCCGTGTTGATGATCTCGACCGCGGCGCCGGGGCCGTGACCGAACGTCCACTGGTCCGGATGCCTCGACACGAAGTAGTAGAGGCCCCTCCAGACCTGCGCGCGCGTGCTGTACGTGCCGAGGTCGACGGCGCGGGACAGAACGGTCGTGCGGAAGTAATAGCTCGAACCATATAGGTCTTCGCGGAGAACGAGCCACGCCCCCGCCGCCGTCAGCGCGATCAGCACCGTCAGACCCAACGCAAGCGTCCATCGCTTCCCGCCGCGGAAGAACAGCGGGATCACGAAGAGGCTCGCGATCGCTCCAAGCCATGCCGCGCGGCTCAAGGAGAAGAAGAGCGTCAGCAGCAACACGCCGTTCAACGAGAACCACGCGAGGCGTTGGATGCCCTTCGACGTGAAGCCGAGTGCCACGGTGAGAGGCAGGACGGTGATCAGGAAATAGCCGAGGATGTTCTTGTGGTCGAACAGCCCGCGCATCAGTCCCTTCGTGGGCGCGCCGATTCCGAGCCCGAAGACGAGCTGCGCGCCCGAAACCGCGCACACGACGAGCGCCGACACGACGATCGCGGCCACGATGCGCCGAGTGCCCGCCAGGCTCTTCCCATAGTGATAGGCCAGCGCCGCAAAAAGGAAGAAGCCCGTCCAATAGACCGAGCGCCGAACCGCCTCCAGAGTGTCGACCGCCCACGGAATCCAAAGCGCGGTCGACAGCGCATAGGCAACGACGGGGATGAACGGCTTCAGCCCGCCGCGGCCGTACCGCCGAGCGATCGCCAGCTGATAGATCGCTGCCGGCAGGAAGACGAGCAGGAATTCGCCGGCAAGCGTGAAGCCATAGCCCGCGTGCCGCTCGTACGGCAACAGGCGCACGGCCTGGAGGACCGCGCTGAAGGCCAGCCATCCGAGAAGAACGGCTTCGATCTTCACGACGGCAAAAACGAGACAGAGTCCGCCGACGAGGACCCCCACGCAGACGAGCGGCGACGCGAGGACGCTGAGCGCGGCCACCGCCGCGAAGAGGAGCAAGACGGCGACGAAGGCGAGTCCCGAGCCCTCGTGCCGCGGTGCGACCGCGGGGCTGCTCATGTCGAGCCCTCCCCCGCTCCCGAAACCGATCCGGCCGTCTCGAACGTCGAGGGTTCGATCTCCGCCGGATCGTCCGGCGGTCCGAGCGCGTCTTCGACGAATCCCTTCCACCCCGCGCTCGCGCGAAACGGAATCCTCGGGGCCGGAATCGGATCGCCGGCGGCGCCAACGACCCGAACGTCGTCGGGCCGAACGCAAGACACCGGATACCGGGTCGGCTCGAACGCGCGATGAACGAGCGGGATCTTCGCAGCATCGAAACCCATCACCCTCGTGCAGACGAGATCCACGGCTGCCGCATCACCGCCGCCGAGGAGCACCCCCGCCGGTCGCGGAGTCGGGAGCAGAGGCCCTTCTTCTTCGCCGCCGACGATGCCGTCGATGACCGAGAGGTAGCGACGCTGCCGTTCGTCGCGCAGCACTCCCTCGACGTCCGCGTGCAGCAGAACGCGATTCAAGTCGAGCACGGTTCGCCACAACGTGTCGTTCCCGTGCCAGTCGCCTTCGACGACGCGCCGCACGGGCTTCGCGCGCGCCGAGGCTTCCGCGCGCTCGCCCGGTCGCACGGCAAACCACGCGCGTTGCGCGAGGCGCGCCGCCGGCATCAGGACGTGGAAGCCGACCTTGCCGAGAGGATGGCGCTGAAGGAAGTCGCGCACGTTCTGGCTCACCCGTCGGTCGAGCGCGACGTCGTCGGGGTAGACGTCGCCGCCTTCCGCGGGCGGACCGAAGCGATGATGCGGAAGCCACCGCTTCTCGTTCGTGATGCCGACGAGGTTCTTCAGGCTGAGCGTCACGCCGGTCTTTCGATGCGTCTTGAGCTTCGCGATCGAGATCACGCAGTCGGCGTCGAGCACGCACTGAGGGATCGAGTACACGTTCCGCTTGCCATCGTGGTAGACGTTCGAGATCGACTCGTAGTAGGCCGCCGTCGACCGGAATCGTCCGTGATGCTGCGAGATCGAATGGAGCCAGCTCTCCGAACCGAGGTCGACCTCGCGGTAACCGCGCGGATCCCCCGGCAGCCCAACGCGTGTCACCATGACGCCCTTCTCGTCGCGGCGAACCTGGACGTCGCGAATGTCGACGAGTCCGACGTGAGCTCGCGCTTTTTCGGCGTAGAACTCTCGGATGCGATCGATGCCGAGGAATCGGACGAGCACGTCGAAGTCCACTTCTTTGATCGGTGAGTCCGCGATCGTGATGCGTCCCGTTCGTCCGCACGCGAGAAACGCGTAATCC
Organism: Planctomycetota bacterium; assembly: GCA_016178505.1. Lineage (GTDB taxonomy): Bacteria > Planctomycetota > JACOTG01 > JACOTG01 > JACOTG01 > JACOTG01. The sequence goes on along the minus strand of JACOTG010000228.1, from coordinate 7,087 downwards.
ACGAGTGGGCGCAGGACGGCGGCGTTCGCCACCGACGCATGGAGGCCGGCCGCGCCGAGCGGATGATGGCTGATCACGAAGTTCGGCTTGAGGAGCACGCGGTCGCCGGCGTGGATCAGGTCGCCGAGAGGGTTCCAGTGCGGCGTCCCGAAGTTCGCGCGATCGAGGCCAAGCCCGCGCAGGAGGTCGCGCACGGCTCCGTATACTCGGTTCGTCGAATCGAGCGGCCCGTCGCGTACGTGCGCCGGCGACTCGGGATAGCGTTCGGCCGGATGAAACGGCGGTCGATTCGGGTAACGATCGAGGCCCGTTTCGACGACGACGACGTCACGCGGATCGAGCACCGCATTCCTCCGAATTCGCAGCCGGTTCGTCGAGCGCCACAGACGTCGGGGAAAGTCTCGAGAACGTGAAGCGAAACTTGCCCGTGGGACCGGGCACGATCGAGTCGACGGCGCGCACTTCGACGTCGAACAACGGATCTCCCTCTTGCAGGATTCGCCGCCGCAACAACGCGCCGACGCCGGCCGGAGCCTCCGCGTCCGAGACGACCGACACGACGAGGCGGCGTGCGTCCTCCTGAACGACCTGGAATCTCCGAACTCCGGGAATGTCGTAGAAGAGGTGCGTGAAGAATTCGCCGTGAAGAAGTCGCCCCGAAGGTCCGCGAATCACGTCGCTCGTGCGTCCGCGGATCGGGCCAATCCGCGGAAGGCCGCGACCGCAAGGACACTCGTCTCCGGCGCTCCGGGCGACGGCGAGGTCGCCGATCTCGTACCGGATCAACGGCATCGTGCGTCGCAAGAGAGTAGTCACGAGCACGCGACCCGTTTCGCCAGGCGCCACCGGCAGGCCGGCGTCGTCGACGATTTCGACGTGGAGGCGCTCGGTGCTCACGTGAAGGCCGTCATGCTCCGAGCACTCGTGCGCGACGTTGCCGACCTCGCGGGATCCGTACCGGTCGAAGACTTCCGCGGCGAACGCCCGATGCACGATCTCGCGATCGGCGGGCGTCAGAGTTTCCGCGGATGATTCGATCGCCGCGACGGACGGAATCCACGTTCCCACTCTCAGGCAGTGACGAGCGAGGTGCACGAGCGACGAGGCATAGCCTACGAGCACTCGCGGGCGAAAGCTCCGGAGGCGTTCGACGACGTCTGCGAGCGCGTCCTCATCCAAATCGAACGAGTTGATCCAGAGGAAGTTCTCGAGTCGCTGCTTGAGCGCGCCGCGAAGTCCTCGGTACGGCCATGAGTCGCGATCCGCGCCCCACAGGAACGCATGGCGCACTCCCGGCGCGATCCCCACCCACTCGAAGTGGCGCAGCATTTCCGCGCGCGAGGCTGCGACGTCGGCGCGGTCGAGCACGAATCGCGTCGGCTCACCGGTCGAACCTCCGGTTCGTTCCTCGATGCGGTCCTCGGGTGCCGCCTCGATGTCGACGAGCTCGCATGCCGAGCTGCGCAGGTCGTCGCGAGTGAGCGGAGGCACGCTGACGAGCGCGTGAGGAAGCCGATCGTGCGCGGGGTCGAGTCCGCACTCCTGGAATCTCCGTCGATAGAACGGGATTCGCCGCGACGCGAATCGCAAGAGGTCCCGAAGCCGTTTCTCGTGCACGGCCTCGAGCTCCGCGGGATGGAGCCACTGTGACCTCTGGAGACCGTGGAGGATGTCGCCGATCGGCACGGCCCCTCGCCGCAGCCGGGTCGTGTGGTAGAGGGTTCGAATCGGTCCCATGTCACGCGACTCGCGGGCGCGTCGAGCTGCTCGGCACGCTGTCGCCGAGAAGGATCCCGAGCGTCAGACAGAACGCGAGGGCGTTCGAGGGCACGTGCAGGTTCACGTCGACGAACCCGTGCGCGACGAGGGCAACAACTCCGGCGCCGAGACACAGGAATCGCAGTCGCACCGACGGGCGCGCGTCGCGCCAGCGGCGCACGAGCGAGCCGACCAGCACCGGAACGCCGAGCGCGACCGCGATGAGCGCCAGCGCGCCTCCTTCGACGAGGAGCTGCCACCAGTCGCTTTCCGCGTGCGAGAAGCGCAGGAACACGGGGACGGTTTGATGCGCCGGGTAGACCGACGCAAAGGTCCCCATGCCGGTCCCGAGAACCGGCGAGTCCTTCGCCAGGCGCAGGCAGTCGGCCCACACCCCGAGGCGCGCATGCTCGGACGGCACGTCACCGAAGCGCTCGAGAACGACGCCCGGCCCGATCCACATCAGAAGCGCGGCCGCCGTTCCCACGCCTCCGGCGACGATCCACAGTGCCGCGCGCTTCGAGCCGGCGACGATCAGCGCCGCCACGACCGCTACGAGCCCGATGGCCGCCGCGCCCGCCATTCCCGCGCGCGATTGGCTGAGCAGCGTCGCGCCGAGGATGATCAGCGCGAGAAGCGGTGCCAGGATCATCGGCGCCGCCGCGCGATCGCCGAAGCTCGCGAGCCTCGACCGCCCGCTGATGCCTTCGGTCTTCTCGGCGAATCGAATCGATTCGACGAGCAGCGCCGCGAGTGCAGCCGCGAGCCCGAGCTCCATGAAGCCGGCGAAATGGTTGCGGTTGACGAACGGGCCGAACGGCTTGCTGTTCGCCGGCAGCGGCACCGTCCAGAGGAGCAATCCGTTGCCGGCAATTCGTTGCGCGATCCCGACGGCCGCGACGCCGGCGGCGATCGACGCCACGCCGAGCGTGAGTCGGCGGGCGCCCCCTCGCTCGCTTCCGGCACGAACGGCAACGAATAGGAATGCGGCCACGGCGATCAGCCACACGGCTTCGGATCGCGTGCCGGCTGGATCGACGGACACGGCGCCCGTCGATGCACTCGTCTCGCCCTCCGGACGGATCTCGCGCTCGAAGCGTTCGCGCGCGGGCGCGAGCCGTGAAGTCAGGCCCCGCGGAAGCGAGAGCGTCTGAGCGAATGCCAGCGCCGCCAGGAGCGCGAGCGGCAACGCCGCACGAAGCGCCAGCCGCGCCCCCGGACGCCCCGGCAAGGCCCATTCCCTCAGGGCGGCGAGCGCCAGGAGCACGGCAACACCGACTTCGCACGCGAGACGGCCGCGAGTCGTCGTTCCGCCGAATGCGAGCGCCGCGGTCGCGACGACGGCAAGGAGTCCCGCTTCGATCGCTATCCCGAGCGCGCGGGCGACTCGCTCTCGACGATCCCGTGACGATCCCATCGATCAACCCTCCTTCCGCGAGGTGTCGCCCGACATCGCGCGTCGCCGGCTCTCCTCGAGGAGCGACGAGTACGCCGCGTTCGACGGGTCGTAGAGAAGCGCGCGCTCCGCGTACGCGGCGGCCGAATCGAAGTCGCCGCCGTCGATCGAGAGTCGCGCCAGGAACGCGTAGGCCTGCGGGTCCTTCTCCACGTGAAGCGACCGGAGGAATTCTTCTTTCGCGGCCGCGCGCGAACCTTCCATCAGGTAGACGCGGCCTCGGAGGAAAGAGCGACGCGCCGCCTGCGCCGTGCCGGCCAGCGCCTCGGCGATCCACGCCTGCGCGGACTCGAATGCCCGCGCCGCGCGAATGTCCTCGAGAAGGAGATCGATGCCTCGATCCGATCGGTCCGTCCGGCGCACGGCTTCGACGAACGGCGCGCGCGCATCCTCGACGCGCCCCGAACGAAGCATCGCGCGCGCCAACTCGGTCGAGTCGACGAAGGCCGAACCGAGGATCGCTCGTGCCGCGAGCAAGCGCTCGCCTCCCTTCGCCCACTCCCCGCGCCAGACGAGAAGGCGCCCCTCCTGCGCGCAGCCTTCGCCTTCGTGAAGCCGCTTCGACCCCGACGCCGGATCGAGTGAGTCGGCTCGGCGATACTCGGCCATCGCGTCTTCGGATCGATCCATTCCCATGAGCGACGACGCGAACTGGAGTCGCGGATGCAGCTCGTCGGGAATCGCCCGCGCGAGATCCTCCGTTCGATCGAGGAAGAGCCGGAGGAGCGGTACCGTTCGTTTCACCGCGTCCGGCTCGAGTCGATGCAGCGAGCGAAACGTGTCCACGGCCCAGTCCACGAATCGCCCGTCGCCGGTCTCGACGGCGCGGTAGATGGCGTAGTCGCCGACGAGCTCCAGGATCTCGCGATGCTGCGGCGATACCCGCTCCGCGGCGCGCACTTCGCGTTCGGCTTCTGCCGCCGCTTCGGGCCCGCGCTGTGCGAGCACCCGGCCCAGTAAGACGTGCGCCCGCGCGTCGTAGGGGTTTCGAGCGAGCGCGCGTCGCAGCAGCGCTTCCGCTTCGGTGCTCGCGACCGGATCGCTCGCCGCGCGCGACGGCTGATCCAGTGTTCGCGCGAGAGCCGAAAGGTAGAGCGCTTCGGGGCTCGGCGCACCCGTTGCGAGCGCCACGTCGAGCGCCACCTTCGCGTCACCCAGCGCAGGGGTGACGTCACCCGCGTCGGCGTACTCGGCACGATCGATTCGCTCGAGCGTGGCGCGCGCCTCCTCGAGCGCGAGAGCGCGCCGTCCGTCTCGCACCGCAGCAAAAGCGAGGAGCGCCGCGCCAGCAGCGAGCGCGGCCACGGTCAGCGACGGGCGGCCGCGCCAATTCGGCGTACGAGACGCGTCACGCGTTGGCGTGTTCGACGTCTCCGTACTCGTACTGGTAGTAGTAGTTCGAATAGTAGTAGCCCCGCTTCCCTGTCTTCATGTTGTTCACGACCACGCCGGTGATGTTCACGCCGAGGTTCCGGAGCAGATCGAGGCCCTGCGCCGCGATCTTCTTTCGCGTGTTGTGCGCCGACACGACGAGGAGCGTCGCGTCCGCCATGCGAGCGAGAATGCACGCGTCGGTCACGGCGATGATCGGTGGCGAGTCGAGCACGATCTTGTCGAACGCACCGCGGCAGCTCGCCAGCACGTCGCGCATCATGTCGCTTCCGAGGATCTCGGATGGATTCGGCGGGATGGGGCCGCTCGAGAGCACGAAGAGGTTCTCGACGTCCGTGGGGCGGATCACTTGTTCGAGCGGCGAGTCGCCGATGAAGAGCGACGTGAGGCCGACGGCGTTGTCCAGGCCGAACGTCTTGTGGATGCGCGGACGGCGCAGATCCGAGTCGATGAGCAGCGTCTTCTGTCCCGACTGCGCCATGGTCACCGCGATGTTGATCGCCGTGGTCGTCTTGCCCTCGCGCGGGCTCGACGAGGTCACGAGGATCGTCTTCTTTCCCTCTCCCGGGGTGCCGAACGCGAGCCCCGTACGAATGCCTCGATAGGCTTCCGATGCGATTGACTTGGGATCGGTCTGCGTGACGAGGTCGCGAGTGCCGCTGGGTCCTTTTCGCGCGTTGCCCATCGACGGAACGAACCCGAGCGGCGGGAGTCGCAAGTAGCGATCGACGTCTTCGCGACTCTTGATCGTGTCGTCGATGTACTCGAAGAAGAACGCGAGGCCGACGCCTCCCAACAATCCGACGAGCACCGCGAGCGCGAGGTTCAGCGCCTTCTTCGGTCGCTCGGGCCTCTGCGGCACTTCCGCGGAGTACTCGATTCGAACGTTGTTGGGTTGGGTGTTCTTCGACTTCAAGACCAGCAGCTCGTTGTAACGCTGATAGACCTTGTCGAAGAGATCCTTGTTGTGGTTGTAGAGATTCCGCATCCGCTCGTACTCGGTGAGCTTCTTGTAGAGTTCCTGGCTTTCCGCGTTGAGCTTCTCCCAGCGCGCACTCCGCTCCGCGACGAGTCGCTCGGTCTGCGCGTACGTGTTGTCGAACGTGAGGAGGGCCAGCTCGATGTGGCTGCGGATCAGGTCTTCCTTCGCGTGGACTTGGTTTTCGAGTGCCTCGACGTCCGCCTTCTTGTAGGAGCCGCGAGCGAGCAGGTTCGAGTACTCGCGGTCGAGCGCTCGCTTCTCCTCTTTGATCTTCTCCACGGTTTCGCGCACGGGTGCGTTGTCGATGATGAGGAACTGAACCTCGAGCGACTTGCCGTCCGTGCGCGCTTGCTCGAGGGTTGCCTTCTTGCTCTTGAGTTCGTCGAGCTTCGCCTCGAGTTCCTGCACGGAGCCGCGCAAGCGCTTGATCTCGTCGAGGTTGATGGTCTTCGATTCTTCGTACGAGATGACGTTGTTGTTCTCCTGGAAGTCTTGCAGGTCCTTGAGCGAACGGTCGAGGCTCGCCTGCAGCTCGGGCAGCTTCTCGGCAATCAGTTTTTCGCCGCTCGCCACCGCACCCTCCGTCACTTCCGAGGTGACGTCGAGATAGATGGCGACGAGGGAATTCACCACGTCGGTCGTGCGCTTGGGGTCGTAGCCGCTGAACGAAACGTCGACGAGGAAACTCTCCTTCTCCGGTTCGACGTCGATCGTGCGCTCGAGCTTCGTGAGGATCTCGTCGTCGTCGAGGCCCTGGAACTCGGGCCACGTCTTGAAGTCGTAGAGGTCGGCGAGTTTCTTCAAGACGCGGCGGCTCGTCAGGAGCCCGTACTGCGTGTTGTAGAACTTCTCCGCGTCGAAGTAGCTCACCGCCGACGACGCCTCTTGGATCGGAAGGTACGTCTCCCGCGGGCGCTCGATCACGAGCCGCGCCGTCGATCGGTAGACGGGCGTCGCTCGGAACGTGCCGATGGCGACGACCGAGACGACCACGGCGAAGAACAACAGCACGACCCAAGATCGTCGCATCAGGATTCGGAAGGCGTCGGCGAGATGAAGCTCGTGGCTCTCCATGCGGGTGTCCTCGATCAGATGGTGAGAAGGGCCATGCCGGCACGCGGGAGCGTGCGGCTTTGGCGCTGAACGGCGGTCGTGCGGAAGACCAAGCGACGGAACTCCTACCCCGTGAGGGACCTATCTATCGAGGCCCCAGTCACTGGGTCTATCGGACGCGTTCAGCGAATCGCGCAGTGCTTTTTTGGTGTGCTTCTTGGGATGTCAGTCGCCTGGAGTCGGTCGGGATCGTTCGTCGCGCCGGGGCGATGTCAGTCCCAGAATCGATAGCGGATGATCCACCAAAGCGCGGCGAGGCCGTCGCGCCAGCCGATCTTCTTTCCCTCTTCGTAGTCGCGACCGTAGTAGGCGATCGGAACCTCGTAGACGCGGCAGTGCGCGCGGGCGACCTTCGCGGTGATCTCCGGCTCGAAGCCGAAGCGGTC
>JACOTG010000227.1 GCA_016178505.1 Planctomycetota bacterium | reverse complement strand
TCATCCTCGACGGCGCGGGGCCGAACGGAGTCAGCGCGCTCACGAACGGCATCGAGTTCGTCGTTCGCTGACGGCCGTACCTGCGTGGCGACGAACACCGGCGTCGCACCTCAGACTGGAGCCGCCCTCTCTCCACGCGACGACGACCACGGGATGGCGAGCGTGAGTACAATGCCGCGCGAGAATTTTCATGCATCTCTCATCTCGGTTCGCGCGACGATCGATCGGCGTGCTCGCCGGCGTCTTGATCGCGCTCGTCGTGTGCGAAGCCGCGATGCGGATCGCGGGACGGCGACCATGGAATGCAGAGCCATGGACAAATCACGTGCGCGTCGAGCCCGGCGGACGGTTCTTCACGAAGCACCCGACGCTCGGCTACTCGCATCTGCCTGGCGCGTTCGTCGTCACGCTGCCGTCCGGTCGGTCGTTCCGCGCGACTCACGGGCCGGACGCGCTGCGGATCACCGCGCCCGCGACGGAACGCGAGGCGACGGCGAACAGTGGCGACGTCTGGATCTTCGGCTGCTCGTTCGTGCACGGCTGGGGGGTGAACGACGAGGAGACCTTTCCGTGGCTCGTGCGCGAGCAACTACGAACGCACGACGTCGTCAACTTCGGCGTGAGCGGATACGGCACCATCCACTCGCTCATTCAGCTTCGCGAGGCGCTGGCGTCGCGGCGCGCGCCCGGCGTCGTCGTGCTCGGATACGCGCCGTTTCACGACGGGCGAAACGTGCTGTCGCGAAGCCGCGAGAAGGACGTCGTCATGGGCAACACGCTTGGCCCGCTCCTTCAGCCGTTCGCGCGTTTTGGCCCCGACGGAACGCTCGCGGAGCGGTCGGAGATCGTCGCCTTCCGCGAGTGCCCGTTGATGCGAGTTTCGGCGCTCTCGACCGCGATCGAGGAGTGGTACGACGCGCGAATCGACGAACCGTCGTATCGGAGCCACGAGGTCACGGAGAAGCTCGTCGGAGAAATGGCCGATCTGTGCCGAGCGCGCGGCATCGCGTTCGTCGTCGCGGGGATGATTTCGAGCCCGATCTCGACCGATCTCCTCACGTGGTGCCGCTCGCACGAGATCCGGACCGTCGACGTGGGCGTGGACGTTGCGGCACCGGAAAACCGTCTCCCCGACGACCCGCACCCGAATCCGATCGCGCACCGTCGCTACGCGGACGTCCTCGCACGGTTTCTCGAGTCGGACGTCTTCGCCCGGCACTGAGAGCTTTCCCACCTTGGACGTCAGCTGGAGGTGAGCACCGGTTCACTGGCCGTTTCCGGCGCACCCCCGCCGGACGCCAATGGGGCGATCCCCGCCGCTACGCGGCGCAGCGCGTACGCCATGCGCTCCGCGTACATGCGCACTTCCTCGCGATCCCACAGCCACTCGTTGTTGAACGGCGACGCGGCGAGGCGCGGCAGGAGATGCGAGAAGACGAAGCCGCGCTTCGGGAGCTTGCGATACGTCTGCGAGTAGATGAGGCGCGGGACCGTCGACTTCGGGAGAAGCGGCACCCACGACATCAGTGCGGAGTCGTGAGCACTCAAAACGCGCGCACGGCGCCTCAAAGGCGAATCGCGTGAACATAAGACATCAAGCGCGTCTGGTTTCCAGCTGATCGTCATGTGCACGAACTCACGCTCATATCGAAAACTGTCGCGCTCATTTCGGAATCCCAGACACCAACGCTGAACGAGGAACATACCGCGCACCACGTCGTTGTCCGCGCAATTCGAGAAATCCATCTTCGACGAGCTTCTTCAGTTCTCGAACGGCCACGAAGCGGCTCACTGAGAAAATCCGCCGGTACTCCTCGTTGCGAAGATCCGGCGCCTTCGTGAAGTGTTCTCGCAGCGCGGGCAGTCGAGATGAGAGGAATGCCTCCGCCTGTCGAAGGTCACGCGCAACTCGATAGACTGCGCCGCGGCCGTGAGCTTCGGCAGTGGAAACGACTCCAAACGCGACCATCTCCTGAATCTCGCGGTACGCCCGATCTCGGTCCTCGATGCGATTGATGGTCCGGTAATCCTCATTGGTGAATCCGTCTGGCCTCGCTACGAGGATCCTCTTCTGCGAATCCGACAGTCGAAGTCCTTGCACGATTTTTTGCCACTCCACGGTGGGACCAACGAACACCGGCGTGTTGTGGAGTGCGACACAGAATTCTCCATGATCGACTTCGAACTCGGGCGGCCGCAGGAACGACTCTTCCATCTCGTCGAACATGCGCGGGACGCCTTCGCCTTCCTCGCGCATGAGACCCGCTTCGACGAGCACTCGTACAATAACCGGATTTCGACTGGCGTGGATGGAACGGCGCTGTCGGAGGAGTTCGACGGTGACCGGCGGGACCAGATCGCCGGGACTCCGGACTTCCATCCGATCGTCAAAGAACCAGACTTCTGTTTCCCGCGCTTGGTCTTCGTAGTCGCGATGTGCAATCGCATTGACGATTGTCTCCTGCCATGCAAAGTCCGGATACTCCGGGATTTCTCGGAAGAAAAGATCGTGGAGCTTCTCAGATCGGCGCACTTGATCTCTCGCGATTCGCTGTGTCTCCGCCACCGACGTCGCGAGGGGCAGGTCCACACGGGTCAGCTGAGTCACGTTTCGTCGAACGCCGTGAATTCGCTCGGTTCCAGCGACTCGAAAGAATCTGACACCGGCATGAGGATGCCACTTGATCAGCGGTGGCTTTGCGAAGAGCAGCAGGCATGCGTTCGTAATCGCGTGCCCACCGGGGCGCGGCACAATCAAGCCAAACCGTTCGAGTGCGTCTTCCAAAGGTCGAGTCCGAAAAACCGTATCGGCGAGCAACCGCATCGCCAGTTCGCGATCGATGTCGTCGAGCGAAGCGTCGGCGCGAATCCGCTGCTCGTACCCAACTCGACGATACGCCTGCTTTCGCTGGTTGATCACCTCCTGCGGCTCGCGAAGGACTTGGTCCCCAGCTCGGTATGGAAATCCGTTGCCGTCGACCATCACCGCTTCGGAAGTCATCGGCACCTGGATGATCACGAGTTCCTGTTTGTCGATCCTCATCCGCTGAACTCGGCAATGCACCGGCGGACGAAGCCGACGAGTCGATACAGCCAATAGTTCTTCGATGGCCTCTTCGGGATAGCCGTGGCCTGTAGCCTTGCCTTCGTCGTCGACGCCGAGGAATAGCGTTCCACCGTCCGCGTTGGCGAACGCGGCAACGTTCTCGGCCACGAAGTCACGTGCCTGGCGACGATCGAGTGTCTTCGGAGTCGCTTCACGAAGGTCCCAGAGAGACTTGAATTCGATGAACTGTCCCTCGTCCCGCTCGAGTAGGCTGCGAACCTCGAGTTCCGTGAACAGCGCATCACCGTCGCGGGGCATGCAGGACTCCTTCGGATTCGTCACTCGACGATGCAAGATTGGAACGACGTCCGCAGAGCTTAACCGAGCCTCACTGACAGAAGAACAGCTGCGATCGGTGTGCTGGCGGTACGGTCATCGTAAGTTTGCGAGGATTGGTGCCGCTCGAGATCGACCAGTTGTTCGTTCATCGGCTTTCGATCCCGCTGACGAGTCGGGCACGCGACGCAGCGCGTACGCGATGCGTTGGGCGTACATGCGCACTTCCTCGCGATCCCACAGCCACTCGTTGTTGAACGGCGACGCGGCGAGGCGCGGCAAGAGATGCGAGAAGACGAAGCCGCGCTTCGGGAGCTTTCGATACGCCCGCGAGTCGATCAGCCGCGCGACCGTCGATTTCGGCAAGAGCGGCAGCCACGACATCAGCGCGCGGAAGCCGTGGCGCTCGCGCAGATCGCCGACGATCGAGCCGCCGTGCAGATACGAGCGGCCGCGGCCATGGCGAATCGCGTCGATCTCGGCGTCGTCGATGTAGCCCTTCGATCGGCAGTACTCGGTGATCTCGGTCTCGGGGTAGCACGTGAGGTCGTAGACGAGGATCACGCTCGGGCGCACCTCGTTGTAGAAGCGCGACGCTTCCGGGAAGTCGTCGGCCTCGGGGATGCCGACGATGTGATCCGCGGCGACGCCGATGCCCTTCGCCTTGAGCAGCGAGACGGCGCGGCGGCACTCGGCGGCCGTGCCCTTCGGCCGGTTCATCACGTGCTTCCGGATCTCGTCCTCGATCGTCTGGATCCCCATGTTCACGAACTTGCAGCCGCTCTCGGCGAGAAGCTGCGACGTCTCCTCGTCGATGAGGCTCGGGTAGACGAAGCACTTCATCGGGATCGCGACATGGCGCGCGTAGTCGCGCGCGAACGTGCGAAGCCACTTGCGATCCCAGCCGAAGATGTCGTCCATGAAACGGACGACGTTGATCTGCCAGCGCTTCTTGGCATCGACGAGTTCGCGGATCACGTTTTCGGGGCTTCGCATCCGGATCGGCGTCGAGCCCGCGAAGAGCTTGCGATAGAAGTTGTGGCAGCAGTACGAGCAGCGATACGCGCAGCCGCGCGACGTCGTGATGTGGTAGCGCTTCTGGAAGCCCGGGAGCTTCGAAAAGAAAAGGTCCTTGTCCGCGAATGGCAGCGAGTCGAGGTTCTCCTCAGGCGGGCGATGCGGGTTGCGCGTGATCTCGCCGTCGTCGCGAAACCAAAGCCCGTGGATGTCGCGCGCGCCACCGCGGCGGTACTCGGAGAAGCGCTCGGCCAGCTCGACGAGCGACGCCTCGCCCTCGCCAACACCGCAGATGTCCACGCAGTCTTCTTCGAGGACGACATCCGGGACGCTCGACGCGTGGATGCCGCCGAACGCGATCGGCACGCGCGTGCGCGTCTTCACCTCGCGCGCGAGATCGAGCGCCCACGCGTACCAGTCCGTCATCACCGAGAACGCGACGAGGTCGGGCCGCGACGCAACGATCTCGTCGACCGTCTTTCGCCGCGCATCGAACAGCCGTCGCAGCCCGCGCGCCGGCATGAGCCCGTCCTGGAACACGACCGGATCGAAAACCAGCTCGGTCTCGTGCCCCGCCGCCTTCAGGCACGCGGAGAGATGCTCCTGCGCGAGGCTCTCGGTTTCTTGATAGACGAACGTAACTTTCATGACTGGCTGGGCACCGTGTCGTTGCGGGGCTTCACGTCACCGGGGCAAGGGACTCCCGAACAGTCTAACCGGAGACGGCGTCACGCCGGCCCCGCATCTCGGTGCATCGAGCCCTCACCGACAAGGCGAGCAGCAGCATTGCGGCGCCGCATCGAATCGCGTGTTACGGCAGCACCGTGGCATCGGTAGGACCGACTCGAGCCTCTTTCCTGGCCCGATGGCTAGTCCGCTCCTATAATCGGCGTTTCATTGGAGAGAAACATGGTGCCTGCACGCATCACCTTCCGGTTCGACGAACGCAAGGCCGTTGCCGCCGCGGCGTACTTGCTGAAACTCGCGGACGGAGAGATGCCGTATCTCCGGCTCATGAAGCTCCTGTACATCGCCGAGCGAGAGTCGCTTCGTCGATTCAACCGCCCGATTTGCGGAGATCGATACGTCGCGATGGCGCACGGGCCGGTCCTGAGCAAGACGCTGGACTTGATTCGCGCGGACGAACCTCTGGCTGGATCCACATGGAGCAATCACTTCCAGAAGACGGAGCACCACAATCTTCGGCTGATCGATGATCCTGGTGTCGGACCCCTCTCTGAAGCCGACCTGCAAGTGCTTCGCGAGGCGCACAAACTCTGCCAAGACGTCGATGTCTGGAAGCTTCGCGACCTGACGCATCTCCTGCCCGAGTGGAAGGACCCTGGCAAGTCGTCCAAGCCCATCCCGGTCGAGGAAATCCTTCGACACCTGAACAAGACCGAGGAGGAAATCGAGGAGGTCCGGCAGCAAAGTGCGGAAGACGTCTACTTCGATGGCCTCTTTGGTGCGCCCAACTCGTAGTGATCCGCCGGGGTCAGTGCTTCACAAATACCGCCGCCGGTGGGATTCCCGTGCACTTGTGGTTCGTCATTTCCGACCCCGCCCAGGACGCCGACCACGTGCTCATCGTCAATCTCACGACACTTCGTGACGCGCCGCTGATTGACGAGTGCATTCTTGACCGCGGTGATCATCCTTTCATTCGGCACCCGTCGCGGATCGCGTTCGCTCGGGCTCGCGTGACGACGGTAGCAGAGTTGGAAGCAGCAATCGCAAAGGGGCTTCTGAAGCCGCACGCTGACACTTCGGGCGCACTTCTAGAGAGAATCGTTGCTGCCGCGCTCGTCGATCCCGAGCTTTCAAACGAGAAGAAGGATCTGCTCAGGCGCCAAAGTGAGTGGCGAATGGCATCGGGTTCTCGCCGAGACTCCGCCGCCATGTGACTCCCCGGCCACCCACCGCGACACTCCGCGCTTTCTGGATGCGTAGGCGTCGTCACGAACGGACGAAAGACTTCACGCTCACGTAGACGCGGTAGTCCTTGATGCGGCCGTTGGGGCCGTCTTGGCGCGGGAGGTAGCGCAGGCCGGTCAGCGTCGTCTCGCGGCCGACGTCGAGCACGATCGTGTGCGGGTGCGCGGGCTTTGCCGACTGCCATTCGGTGTGCCAGAAGGTCGCGGGGTCGCCGTCGTGCGCGTTGCCAGCCGAGCCGTCGTCGCCGTCCAGTTCCTCGCTGTCCGCCCACGCGACGCCCACGTCGCCGCTCGCAACGGCCGCGCCCCCCTCGCCGCGCAGCGTGATCTCGGCGACGGTCGTGAACGCGTCGCCGGACAGCGAGCTCGTCGCCTCGAAGCAGACGTATCGCCCGGTCGTCGGAGGAAACGCGACGTCCTGCCAACTCGTGCCCGGCGCGAACGCTCCCGTCGCCACGGGTTTCGCGGTGCCGAGATCGAGTACCTCGCCCGCGCGGCGCAAGCGCGCCGGTGCGAGTGGATCGAGCCCGAGCTGGTCGAGGATCGGCGCGCCCTGCCCGACAAGCGCGAGGCGATTGAGGTCGCCCGTGGCGTCGAGCACGAGGATCTCGTTCGAGCCCGCGCGCAGCCAACAGCCCGGGCAGTAGAGCGTCTGTTGCGGGCCGATCGACCAATAGCGGCCGAGGTTCCGCCCGTTCACCCAGACCATGCCGCGGGGAAATCCGCGCAGATCGAGGAACGTGTCGCCGACCTTTGCCACCGTGAACGTTCCGCGATAGACGGCCGGCGCGCGCAGCGCCGCCGTCACGTCGCGGAATCGCAGCGAGGCGAGATACGCCGCGTCGAACGGAAGCGAGAAGACCTCGAAGCCTCGAAGCTCGGTCGTTCCCGCCGACGTCGTGAGCTCGACCTTCTCGGTGATGCCCTTTCGATCGTGCAGGTCGGCGCCGTAGTTGACGCGGCCCATCGCGTCGACGACGAGGTCGAGGCGAGCCTGGCGCACGCGCGCAGGGATCGTCACCGAACGCTTGCGGAAGCGGCGATCGAACGCGCCCACGCGCACTCCGTCGAGATAGGCGGCCGCCAGGTCGTGTGCCTCGCAAACGAGCAGCGTTGCGGGCTCGCCCGCCGGAAGAGTCGTGCGGTAGACGATCGTGCCCTGTGCCTGGTCGAGCATCTCCATCGGTACGGGCGCGTCGATCGTGCGACTCGCGCCGAGGTTGTCGAACAGCGCCGCCGCAGCGGTCAGTCGGATCGCGGGCAGCGCAATGGTCGGCATCGCGGTTGGCGGATCGGTCAGCGCCTCGCCGTCGTTCAGATGCTTTGCGAAGAGCGCGCGGATAGCATGGAACTTCGGCGTCGCGCGGCCGGCCTCGTCGATCGGCGCGTCGTAGTCGTAGCTCGTCGACTGCGGCCGGAAGGGCGGCGAGTTCGCGCCGCTCGAAAAGCCGAACGACGTGCCGCCGTGCGCCATGTAGATGCTGAACGACTGGCGGTGATCGAGCATGCGGCCGAGCTCGTCCACGACGCGCGATGCGTCACCCGTGTGGTGCTTCATGCCCCAGCTGTCGAACCAACCCGGATAGTACTCGCCGCACAGGAGCGGGCCCTTCGGTCGCACGGCTCGAAGCGCGCGGAAGGCGTTCTCCGGATCGGAACCGAAGTTCACGACGCTGAAGATGTCCGGGCGCACGTCGCGCTCGAGCTGCGACGGGCCATCGCACGTGAACAGCGGCACGGCGAATCCCGCGCCGACGAGCGCATCGCGGATCACGCCGAGGTACTCGCGATCGGTTCCGTAGCTTCCGTACTCGTTCTCGACCTGCACCATGAGAATCGGCCCACCGTGCGTCACTTGTAGCGGCGCCAGCTCCTTCCCCACGCGCAGCAGATAGCGACGCGCCGGATCGAGGTAGCGCGCGTCGCGCGTGCGCAGCGCGATGTCCTTCGTCTTCAAGAGCCACCACGGAAAGCCCCCGAAGTCCCACTCGGCGCACGCGTACGGCCCGGGCCGCAGAATGACCCAGAGTCCGGCCGCTTGTGCGAGGCGACAGTACTCCGCGACGTCGGCTTGACCGGTGAAGTCGAACGATCCCTCGCGCGGCTCGTGCTGGCTCCAGAACAGGTAGGCGCAAACGGTGTTGCAGCCCATCGCGCGAACCATCTCCAATCGATGCCGCCAGTACTCGCGCGGAATGCGCGCCGCGTGCATTTCGCCGGAGCGGATGACGAACGGCTTGCCGTCGAGGAGGAAGTCCGTCTCGCCGATCTCGAAGCGATGCGGCGCGCGCTGCGCAGGCGCGCTCGCTGCGATGACGAGCGAAGAGACGGCCGCAATGAGAAATCTGGGCAACGCCATGGTTCGAATTGTAAGCAAGCCCCGCGCCATCCGGCCCGATTCACTTCGCGCGGCGGACGCGATACGTCACGAGCACGCAACCGCCGTGGATCGTGCGGCTCTCTTCGAGCTCGAGCGCGATGCGCCGGCCCGCGTCGAGGAAAGCGGGGATGCCCGAGCCGAGGAGGATCGGGTGGATGTTGAGGCCGACCTCGTCGATCACGTCGCCTTCGAAGAGCGATCGTGCAAAGTCGCCGCCGCCCATGACACAAATGCCCTTCCCCTTCTGTCGCTTGAGGTCTTTGACGAACGCGACGGCGTCGGTCGTGACCAGCTCGACGTCGGGACTCGGGCTCTTCTTCAGCGTTCGCGAGAACACGTAGGTTTTCATTCCGCCGGATCCGCCCGCCCCGCCGCCGCCCATCGCCGCGGAGACGTCCCACGTTTTTCGCCCCATCAGGATCGTGTCGATCGTCGGCCAGAATTCGGCCATGAACTTCTGCACGTCCGGGCTGAAGTGAAGCCAGTCGATCGAGCCCTCTTTGCCCGCGATGAAGCCGTCGAGACTGCACGCGCCGCCGTAGGTCACTTTTCGCATCGAAGTCCTCCCTGAGTTTCTCTCGCCATGTTGCCGGCGCTCCACCGAACCCGTATGCTAAACGCTCATTTAGAAATTAACTAAACGATCGTTTAGAAACAGTCAAGAGCCATGAGCCCACGACCTCGAAAAGTCAGCGACGACGAGGTGCTCGCCGCCGCGCATCGCGCGATGTCCCGGCTCGGGCCGAACGAGTTGACGCTCGCCGCGATCGCCACCGAGGCGGGTCTCACCGCCGGCGCTCTGGTTCAACGCTTCGGATCGAAGCGTGGGCTGCTGTTGACCCTCACGAAGAGCGCGTCGAGCGGAACCGAGGGCTTCGTCGCCGGCCTTCGAACTCAGCACGCGTCGCCCCTCGCCGCGCTTCGAGCCTATGCGGAGTGCATGGCGCAGCTCGCGGCCTCGCCCGCGGCGCTGGCGCGGAATCTCGCTTACCTGCAAATCGACCTCACGGATCCAGAGTTCCGGCGACATCTCGTCGTGCAGGCGCGCGCCACTCGGAAGGGACTCCAGTCGCTCGTGAAGGCCGCGGTCGACGCCGGCGAGATCGAACGCACCGTCGATCCGGCGACGCTGGCCCGAACGCTCGAGACGGTGCTCAGCGGCTCGCTGATGACGTGGGCGTTCTATCGCGAAGGAACGGCGAGCCATTGGTTGAGGCACGACCTCGACGCCGTGCTCGCCCCGCACCTGACGGCGAACGGCCGATCGCGTCGCGCGAAGACGCGACGCTCGTAACGCCTACTCGTACCCGATCGCTTCCCGCACCGAGCACCTCGACGCCTGCCACGCCGGCACGAAGCTCGCCACGGTGCTGAGAACGATCGACACGCTGAGCCAGATCACGAGGCCGAGCGGATCGAAGAAGAAATCGAGACCGGTCTTCAACATCAGCGTCACCAGAACGTCGCCGACCACTTTGCTCACGGGCCATGCGACGACGGCCGCGAGCACGAAGCTCAGGAAACCGATCACGATGCCCTCGGCGACGACGATGAGCCACACCATCGCCGGCGATGCGCCGATCGCGCGCAAGACTCCCATCTCGCGCCGGCGCTCGAGCACGCTCAGGCTCATCGTGGTCATCAGGCCCAAACCGCCGACGCCGACGAGGACGCACGAAACGACGACCAGGAACACGTAGATCATCGCCATGTGTTGATCGAAGCCGAACCGGCCATCGGCCGTGCTCGTGCAGGCGAGCGCGCGAATGCCTTCCTTCTCGAGGTTCTCGTCGAGGCGCGCCTTGATCGCGTCGATCGAATGCGCATCCGCCGGGTCGAGGACCAAGCGGACGCTGTTCGTCATGCCCGCGTGGCCGCCGTGCACTTCGAAGAAGCTTCGCGGCACGTACGCGACGCGGGGCGAGAACGGCTCGCGGGCGATGCCGACGATCCGCCAGGGGCCGAGCGACGGCCCCATTTGGAGGTTCACTTCCGCGCCGACCACGAGCTGCGGCAAGGAGGAGACGAGAGCGCTGTTCACGACCATCGCGTTGTCGTCGTCCGCCTGCAGTCCGCGTCCCTCGACGATGTGAGGGCGAAGCATCTCCGTCTCGATCGGCACTCCCAGGACCGTGAACCGATCGTCGTCGCTCGCGCCGCTCGCGTGCCCGCCGCCGTGCAAACCCGCCGGCGTCGAGGCCGGTGGCTCGTGCGCGTCGCTGGCGCGGGGGACGCTCGCCTCGGTCGCGATCCAGCCCTCTGCCCGAACGATGTCGGGCGTATTCCGCGTGGCGCGCTCCACCTTTTCCATGGGGATCATCGTTCCGAGGATTAGTGAGAGATCGAAACGCTTCGTTTCGAAGAGGCGGTCGAGCGTGTGGATCATCGACGCTCGCATGTTTCGAGCCGAGAGGAAGAAGAGGCCGGCCATCGCCAGCGTCACCACCGTGAGCGCCACGCGCCCGCGCCGACGGAAAGCGTTGCGAATGGCGAGCAGCAGCGGCCGCATCGTCCCGCCCACTCCCGCGACGAGCCGGTCGACGCGGCTCACCCCGAACGCGATCGACGAGACGTCGTAGTGTGCGAGCGCTTCTCGAACGGAGATCCGGCTGCCCTTCCACACGGGAACGGCCGCCGCCAAGAGCGGGACGACGAGCCCGACGGCGACTTCGAGCGCATACACCCACGACGGAACTGCGAAGCTCGTGACGTCGAAGTTGAGGAAGACAGCCATGGTCGTGCACAGCACGCGGCTTCCCACCATCGCTGCGGGAACGGCGATGACGAGCGCCGCGATCCCGAGAAGGAGTGCCTCGCTGAAATAGATCCGCGCGATCTGCCCGCGCGTCCCACCAACTGCCTTCATCATGCCGATCTGACGAATTTGCGAACTCATCAATGCCGTGAGCAAGTTGACGACGAGGATGCCGCTCAAGAGGAGCGCGAACGCGCCGAATCCCGCTTGGGCGAGAAGGAGGAGCCCCATGATCGCGGCGTGCGGATGCTCGCCCGGCTTCGGGATCTCCATCCGACGAACCGCGTGCCCCTGCCCTTCGAGCCACGCCTTGACGTCCGATGCGACGCTGCGGACGTGCGCTTCGTCGAAGGCGTTTCCGGTAACGACGATGTTGATTTGATCGAGGGTTGGCTCTTCGCCGAGCTGGGCGAGCGTCTCTAGCGTGACGTAGCCGTAGACGACGTTCTCCATGCGCGCTTGGGCTTGGCCCACGTCGTGGACGATGCCGCCGATCTGCAAGTGCGACTCGGCGCTCTGCGTCGT
The DNA here is from genome assembly GCA_016178505.1 of Planctomycetota bacterium. GTDB lineage: Bacteria > Planctomycetota > JACOTG01 > JACOTG01 > JACOTG01 > JACOTG01. The sequence goes on along the minus strand of JACOTG010000227.1, from coordinate 3,574 downwards.
CTTCAGCGTCACCGTGTCGCCGACGTGCGCACGAGCCACTTGGAGCGCGTCGCGCTCGATCCACAGTTCCCCCGTCGCCGGCGGCCACGTGCCCGCCTCCGGCGTGAGTTTGGCGATGCGAATGTCCGCGTAGTCCTTCACCACGAACAGTCGCAGGTTTCGCCACTCGATCGGACCGACCTTGATGTGGCCGCTCACGCTGCGGCGAGCCTCGGCTTCCGCGACTCCGGGCTGCGACCGAAGCGCCGTAAGAAGCGCGTCGTCGACGGCGTCGGTCGCGAACGTGGCGGATGCGGGACGCGTCGCGAGGTAGCCCGCGTTCAATTCGCGCGTGAGCACCGCGTACGTGGACAGCACGGCGCCGAATCCCGAGATCCCGATGGCGATCGCGAGCACGACGAGTACCGTTCGCGTGCGCTCGGACCAGAAGTCGCGAAGGACTTTCCGCCACGGCGTGGTCATCGCGCGGACTCCGGCGGCGTCTGGCGCACGATTGTGCCGTCTGCGATCTCCACCCGACGGTCGATCACGTCCGAGAGGTCGCGCTCGTGCGTCGCGATCAACACCGTGGTGCCCGCGTCGGCCAATCGACGGAAAAGGTCGAGCACGTCGCGGGCGGTCGCCGAGTCCAGGTTGCCCGTCGGCTCGTCGGCGATGACGATCAGCGGATCGTTCGCGAGCGCGCGGGCGATCGCCGCGCGTTGCTGCTGTCCGCCCGACAGCGCCGACGGCAGCTTGTCCGCTTGATCCGCGATCCCGACGAGATCGAGGAGTTCGAGTGCGCGCCCCCGGCGCTGCCTCGGCGGCCGCGCATTCATGAAGTCCATCGGAAGCATGACGTTTTCCGCCGTCGTCAGCGTCGGCAAGAGTTGGAAGAACTGGAACACGATGCCCACGTTCTTCCCCCGCCAACGCGCCAGTGCGCTCTCCGACTCGCTATGAACGGACGCGCCGTTGACGATCACGTCGCCGGCGCTCGGACGATCGATCCCGCCGATCACGTTGAGAAGCGTCGACTTGCCGCTTCCCGACTTCCCGACGATCGCGACGAACTCGCCGGCGCCGACTTCCAGATCGACGTCGCGCAGCGCGGGGCACGTGCCCGCGGGCGTCGAGTAGTTCTTGCTCACGTGTCGCAGCGCGACCCGCGGTGCCGTGGCGACGACACGCGCGTCGGCCGAGTCTGCATGGCTCAGCTTCATGTTTCCAACCTCGAGTGATGTGTGATGATCGCGGCGCGAAGCCATGGTTAGAATGGCGCGACCTCCGCGCGACGGGCGCACTGTACGCACCGCGTGTCGAGTCAGAAACGAGCCCATGGCCGAGAAGCAACGAAACCGAACAGCGAAGCGCCCCGTGTCCCGAAACGCGCGGCCGGGCGTGCCCAAGATCGACCGGCGGGTTCGTCGCACGCGCGACCGGCTCGGCGATGCGCTCGTGGCGCTCATTCAGGAGAAAGCGTTCGACTCGATCACCGTGCAGGACGTGCTCGATCGCGCGAAGGTCGGACGCTCGACGTTCTACGTTCATTTTCGCGACAAGAACGATCTCTTCCTCAGCGACGCCGACGAGTTCTTCGAGGCGATGGCGACAAGGCTCGTGCATCACGCCGAGGCATCGAATCGCGTGGCGCCCGTGCGCGAGATGTTCGCCCACGTCGCCGAGGCGCGGCCCTTCCTCGACGCACTCCGGACGGCGGGCCGCATCCATGACATCCACGATCTGGCGCAGGGACACTTCGCACGCGGGATCGCGAAGCGACTCGCCGCCTTGCCGCGAGCGCGTGGAATCACGGCGAAGCAGCGCGCGGCGGAGGGGCAGGCGCTCGCCGGCGCGCTGCTATCGCTCCTGTGGAGCTGGATCGACGGTGCCATCGCCGGCTCGCCCGAGGACATGGACGAACTGTTTCATCGCCTCGTGTGGAGCGGCGTCGGCGCCGCGAATGGCGGCCTGCGGTAATGGGTCGTCTCGCGGATCGACATCGACCTAGCGTCGGTCGATGCGCCCTTGGCGCACGGCGCTCTGTCCCGCTACGGCAATGCGCTGGCCGTAGTCCCCGTGACGTCGACCGTCACCTCGGTTTCGATGACTGGGACCTCACCCATGACGGATAGTCCTTGGGAGCGTCCAGCGTCTTCAGCCGCTTCCACGCTTTCATCGCCTGCTCGCGCGTGGCACCCTTCTCTGCGGCGAGGAAGTCGCTCAGGAAGTTGATGTATCGCGCGTGCGGGATGTGCGCGAAGGGCTTCGGGGTCTGACACAGTCGAGCGTATTCGGCGACCAAGTCGCCATAGGTGATCGCGCGACCCTTGAAGAGTTGCTCTTCGCGCCAGCGATTGAGTCGGTATCGCGCACCGGATTTCCGTTTGAAGCCGGGAGCGATCTTCCGCGCGTGTCGCTCGAGGAATGCTTTTGTCTCCGCGTCGTTCGTATAGACCACCACGCGAAGGTCAAGGCGTAGTCCTCGTGCCGTGTCTCTGACGCCGGGCGTCGAGAGGCTTCGCTGCGTGGGGCTCTCGATCCGGCCCGTCGTCAGAAAGTGCTTGATGGCCTTCTCGAGCTCGTCCTTTCGCAACTGGCTCGTGGATGGGATCCCGATCGCGTGCGCGAATTCCTTGATCTCGGTCGCATACCAATAACCATTGTCGAACTGCGTCACGGTCATCGACCGCGACAGCTTCGTCTTCGGTTTCAACGAGCGATGCCCTCCAGCGACTCGATCGCCATCTCGTCGCAGCCCGCTCTACTCGCCGTCAGCGACTTCACCATCCATGCGATTCATCAAGTGCTGAAGACGTTCCGGCGTGATGCCCCATCGACGCCGAAGCTCGTCACTTTGGTCGTGCGGATATCCGAAGAGATTGTTGAGCGAACTCCTGATGGCTAATGAGACGGTCGGCGTCAGTGGAGCGGTCGGCGGCCACTCGTCCGCGATAGCCCGCACCTGTTCCCGCGTCAGTCCGAAGAGAGTCTGGAACTCCCACTCTTCGAAGAAAGGACCCTCCACCGCCGCGCGGAGACAAGCGCGAATCAGTTCGCGTTCAGACGACGTCAGTCGGTCGAGCATCGTTGTTCCACTGAGCAAGACTTTCTCTGCGGCGTCTCGCAGCGTCGAGCCCGGAGATCGCTGTCGCGAATTGTCTCGCGTCGGCAATGATCTCGAGAACAGACGGAGCCGAACCGTTGATGCTGCGGATGACCGTCATCGTTTCCATGCAAGTTCACCTAGCCTCGTCCACGGCTCCGGGCTTCGGTGCTTCCAGCGCCACGCCGACGCTCGCCCGAGGCCGTCGAACTTAGAGCCTATCTCACTAGGCCACGCGGCCGCGACGGGCCGAGAATGGCTGCCGGGGTACCCAGCGAAGCTGGGTCGAGGCGCGAGGAGGAGGCCGTGTTGAAAGAAACACGATGACGACGAGCAACGACGCAGTGCAGCCATCATCGGCCCGTTCCCCAGTTCCCGGGGCCGCGATTCTCGCGGCCCCGGGCTGGGGATTGCTGGCGGCGGCGGGCGGGGTACCCAGCCGAAGGCTGGGTCCGCTGCGTTGCTCCTCCTCAGCGATACTCTCCACTG